>JARLGP010000115.1 GCA_031292735.1 Holophaga sp. | reverse complement strand
TCTGCGCCTCCCTGTTCACCAGCATCTACATCAGCCGGTTCATCTACGACTGGATCCTGGAACGCCATCCCGGCATCAAGACCCTCTCCATCTAAAAGGGATGATCCGATGAAAGTATTCGAGCACCTGCCGCACATCGATTTCATGAAGTACAAGGGCGTCGCCCTGGCCGTGTCCTGGGGCCTCATCATCCTGTGCTTCCTGTGGATCCACCCCTGGAAGGGGGCCAACAGCCACGTGAAGCTGGGCATGCAGTTCACCGGCGGCATCGACATGATGGTGGCCTTCAAGGGCGACGTGCACCAGGACGACCTGCGCACGGCCCTCTACAACGGCGGCGTCCGCGACGCCGGGGTGGTGGCCTACACCGACAAGCCCGGCACCAGCATGTTCTCCATCAAGGTGAAGGCCCGCAAGGGCCAGGACGAAAAGGACTCCAGCGCCCAGATCAAGCAGATCACCGACGCCCTCAAGCACATGGACGCCGCGGCCGCCAGCGACCACCGGCTGGATCTGAACACCGAAAGCGCGGGCGTGATCCTGGACAGCTGGGTCAAGACCAATCCCATGGGGCTGCCCGGCGACGAGACCGCCCTGCGCATGGGCTACGAGCCCTGGGTCACCAAGGTCACCAAGGCCCGCGAGCAGTTCAGCCCCATGAGCGACTACGGCCAGCTGCCCCAGGATCTGCCGCCCCAGCTGCGGGCCAGCCTGGTGAAGGACTACCGGCTGGGCACCCTGTCCATCCTCAAGAACGAAAGCTTCTCCCCGTCCATTTCCGGGGAGTGGACCTGGAAGACCCTCCAGGCGGTGTTCTGGGCCATGGGCGCCATCCTGGTCTACGTGCTGTTCCGCTTCACCCTGAGCTTCTCGGTGGGCGGCATCGTGGCGCTCGTCCACGACATCCTCATGGCCCTGGGCCTGTTCTGCTTCTTCGGCTTCGAATTCTCGGTGCCGGTGGTGGCCAGCTTCCTGATCCTCATGGGCTACTCCATGGCCGACACCATCGTGGTGTTCGACCGGATCCGCGAGAACAGCCACAAGCCCGAGTACCGGCGGGTGGACATCACCAAGCTGGTGAACGATTCCATCAACCAGACCCTGAGCCGAACCATCCTCACCAGCCTGTCCGTGCTGTTCGTGGCCTTCTGCCTCCTGGTCTGGGGCGGCCAGGCCCTGCGCGACCTGAGCTTCCCCATCTTCGTCGGGGTGATCACCGGCACCTACAGTTCCATCTTCATCGCCTCACCGGTGGTGGTGTACTGGGACCACTGGTTCGGCGGCAAGGACAAGATCAAGCAGCACGCCCACCTGGCGTAACAGGACGGACTACGACTCCTCCTCCACCCGCTTCACCAGCTTCGCCTGCGGAGAGGTGGTGCGGGACTGGTGGGTGGTGCCTTTCCATACGTAGCGGGTGCCCCGCTTCTGGCCCTGCTTGATGACCACCCCTTCCTCCTCCAGCTCGGAAAAGAACCGGCGGAGGGTAGCGGGGGCCCAGTCGCAGGTCTTCAGGCCCAGTTCCTCCTGGGCCTGGAAACTGGAGAGGGCGCCCTGGAGCTGGAGGGTCTTCACCAGCTGGGTCTTCAGTTCCAGCAGTTCGCCCTTGGTGCGGCGCAGCTTGCTCTTGAAATCGGCCACCGGCTCCTCCGCCACGACGGGCAGGGCAACCACGGGCGGCGGCGGGGGCTCCGGAGGTGGCGCGTCCACCGGCCTGGCATCCGCCTCGAACAGCAATCCGCCGTCCAGAAGAATATCGGCCTCTTCCCGTTCAAAAAAAACCACCACCGAACCAGGAGCGAAACCTGCATTATGCAAGGCCGAGATCACTCGATCCCCGATTCGCTTTTTCTGGTCCGTGGACAGCCGGGGCGATTTAATGTGAACTGACGGCATAGACACTCCTTTAACAAGGGGGTAATTCAATCTAATCTGTCTTATGAGAGAGGGAAACTCTTTTTGAGCCTCTCAGTTACCTTTTCCCTAGGGAGTTCGCATGTGTCCCATCCCAGCCACCCCGGCCAAGGCGCCTTCCGTGGAAGCCCACCGCTTTGAGGCTTATCTGCGAAGCAAGAAGCTGAAGCTGACGGGCGAGCGGATGGAGATTCTCGCCGCCATTTTCCTCAAGAGCAGTCATTTCGACGCGGAAGCCTTGCATGCCGAATTAAAACAGCAGGGCCGGGATATCAGCCGGGCCACGGTATACCGGACCCTCGACCTCCTTGTGCAGTGCGGCCTGGTGCGCAAGAGCAGCCTGGGTTCCAGCCACGCCAACTACGAGGCCGCCCACGAGAACGAGCACCACGACCACCTGATCTGCCTCAACTGCAACAAAGTCATGGAATTCTTCCGGCCCGACCTGGAACAGCTGCAGGACGACATCTGCCGCGAATGGCAGTTCCAGCCCCTGCACCACAGCCTGCAGATCTTCGGGCTCTGCTCCAACTGCGTGGGCAAGGCTGATGATTCAGTTATTCAACATCGGGTGGCCCAGATCCATACCTAGACCGATGCTAGAATCGGGGATGCAAAAACTTTCCCTCGAAGACATCCAACGGCTCCCCAAGACCGACCTGCATGTCCACCTGGACGGCAGTTTGCGGATCAGCACCATCCTCGACCTGGCCCGGGAACAGGGCGTGGTCCTTCCCGCGGACACCGTGGAAGGGCTGGCTCCGTATGTGGAAATCGGCCCGGATTGTGCCTCCCTGGTGGAGTATCTCAAGGCCTTCGACGTGTCCCTGGCGGTGATGCAGACCTACGAGGCGCTGGTGCGCACCGCGTTCGAACTGGCCGAGGACGAGGCCCGGGAGAACGTGCGCTACCTGGAAGTGCGCTACAGCCCCATCCTGCACCAGCAGAAGGGGCTCACCCTGCACAGCATCGTCCAGGCGGTGCTGGAGGGGCTGGCCGCCGCGGAAAAGATCTATCCCATCAAGACCGGGGTCATCCTGTGCGGCATGCGCCACATCGGCCCGGACCTCTCCAACCGGCTCGCCGACCTCACCGTCGCCTTCAAGAACAAGGGCGTGGTGGGCTTCGACCTGGCCGGGGCCGAGGAGGATTTCCCTGCCAAGAAGCACCGGGAAGCGTTCAGCAGGGTGCTGGCCAACAACATCAACTGCACCCTGCACGCCGGCGAGGCGTACGGACC
Organism: Holophaga sp.; assembly: GCA_031292735.1. The sequence goes on along the minus strand of JARLGP010000115.1, from coordinate 22,954 downwards.
CGAGAGCATCCACCAGGCCATCCACCTGTGCGGCGCCCACCGGATCGGCCACGGGGTGCGCCTGATCGAGGACGGCGACCTGCTCAACTACGTGAACGACCACCGCATCCCCCTGGAATGCTGCCCCTCCTCCAATGTCCAGACCAAGGCCGTGGCCAAGATGGAAGACCATCCCATCCGGCTGTTCTACGACCTGGGACTGCGGGTGACGGTGAACACCGACAACCGGATGGTGACCCGGACCACCGTCAGCGAAGAGTACAAGGTGCTGCACGACGTGCTCGGCTTCACCCTCGAGGAGATCAAGGAGCTCATCATCATGGGCTTCAAGAGCGCCTTCCTGCCCTACGCCATCAAGCGGGCCATGCTGTCCGAGGTGGTGAACGAGCTCAAGGCCTTCACCCCCGGCAGCCTGGACAGCAAAAAAGAGCAGCTGTAACCGTTTGCCCCCCCGGCCTTCCCGCGACCTGCACTAGGCAGGAAGGCGGGAAGGCGCTAAAGTTGATCCAAGAGGTCGGAATTGTGTCCATGCTGAACCGCTTCGCCGAATTTCTCGAGCGCCAGGACCGGATCCTGCTCACCACCCATGAGAACCCCGACGGGGACGGGGTGGGGGCCATGCTGGGCCTGGCCCACTACCTGCGCGCCCGGGGCAAGACCGTGCGGATCGTGGTGTGCCCGGCCCTGCCCGGCTCCCTGCAGTTCATGGACGCCGCCGGCTGGGTGGAGGCCTTCGCGCCCCAGGGGGCCCACCGGGATCTGGCTGCCTGGCCGGATGCCTGGATCCTGGTGGACGCCTCCGAGCCCCAGCGGCTCGGCCCCCTGCAGTCCCTGTTCCAGGCCACCCGGGCCCGGCGGGTGTGCCTGGACCACCATCTGAAAGAGGCGCCCCAGGGGTTCGACGAGGAATTCACCGACCCCTCCGCCAGCGCCAGCGCCGAGCTGGTCTATGACCTGGCCGTCGGCCGGATGCCGCTGCCCCTGCCCCCGGCCATGGCCGAAGCGCTCTACACCGGGGTGGTGGACGACACCGGCAACTTCCGGTTCTCCAACGCCACGCCCAAGGTGCACCGGCTGGCCGCCGACCTCATCGAGCAGGGGGTGGCCCCGGCCCGGATCTACCAGAACCTCTACCACCAGGGCCGGCCGGAGAAGCTGCGGCTGTTCGGGCGGGCCTTCGACGGCATGGTCCTGCACGAAGGCCGCTATGCCCGCCTGAGCCTGGGCCAGGCCGATTTTGCCGCCTGCGGCGCCGACCATGACGATCTGGAGGGGCTGGTGAACCGGCCCCTGGAACTGCGGGGGGTGGAGGTGGCCTGCCTGCTCCATGAACTGGCCGACGGCCGGGTCAAGGCCAGCCTGCGCTCCCGGGAAGGGGCCGACGTGAACGCCGTGTGCAAACGGTTCGGCGGCGGCGGCCACCGGCTCGCTTCCGGCGCCAAGCTGGACGGGCCCATGTCAAAAGCCCAGAATGATATGGACGCAGCCGTCCTGGCCCAGCTCGCGGTGGACTTCCCCCGCTGCTCCCCGCTGGACGCCCTGCCGTCCCCGCTCACCGCCCCGAACCAGGGCTGAGTTCGTCCATCCGTTCTTCACTTTTCTTTGGTTGGATATGCCATGTGCCCCAAAGACGACAGCAGCGCTCCCCAGCTGAACCCGATCCCGGATTCCCCCCTCGAGGTGGTCACCCGACTGGAGACGGAATCCGTCCCCTTCGTGGCCAAGGCCAACGTGCCTTCCATCTTCGGCAAGTTCGTGGTCTACGGCTTCCTGGAAAAACTCACCGGCAAGGAGCACATCGCCATCGTGGCCGGCGAAATCGACGCGCGCAAGCGGGTCAACGTGCGCATCCACAGCGAGTGCTGGACCGGCGACGTGCTGGGCAGCCTGAAGTGCGACTGCCGCGCCCAGCTGGAAGCGGCCCTGCGCTACATCGGCGAGAAGGGCGGGATGGTGCTCTACCTGCGCCAGGAGGGCCGCGGCATCGGCCTGCTCAACAAGCTCAAGGCCTACGCCTTGCAGGAACAGGGCTTCGACACCGTGGAAGCCAACCACGAGCTGGGCTTCGCCGACGATCTGCGCACCTACGAATCCGCGGTGGAGATGCTGCGCTTCTTCGGCGTCCACAAGGTCCGCCTGCTCACCAACAACCCCAAGAAGATCACGGCCCTGGAGGACTCCGGCATCCACGTGCTGCGGGAGGCCCACCAGCTGGCGTCCAACCCCTACAACCTGCGCTACCTCCAGACCAAGGCCAACAAGTCCGGGCACATGCTCAACTTCACCGAGGATCCGGCGCTCTAACCCATCCGGCCGATGAAGGTCCTGACCGCCACCACCTCGGCCAGGGCGGCCCGGTACCAGGCCTGCAGGGAGGCCGCCTTCACCTCCAGGTTCGCGGCCATGGACTCGTTCAGGATCTCGCACTGACTCAGGACGATGGGCACCATGAGCGCGCGCAGTTTGCCCGCCAGGCCCTGGTCGGCCCGGGTTTCCATGCCCCGCTCCAGGGCCACCACCCCGCGGGTGAAGGAACAGAAGTGCAGCAGCGTGGACAGCCCGGTGAAGGCGCCGGTGAAGGTGATCAGGGCGGAAGGCTCGTTCTGCAGCCGGTCGCCCACGCCCGCCAGGGCCGTCTGCAACTGGTCCCCCAGCAGGCCCTGCAGGCGCTCGATATGGGCTTCCAGGTCCCGGGCGTCCCGCTCCATGGCGCCGGCCAGGCTGAAGGTTCCCGGTTTGATGAAGATAGGCTCGGGTTTCATGACGGCTCCCACGTTCCGGCTGGCACCACCCACAACTCCGCACTCCCGCGGCAGGCCAGCTTGGGGGCTCCCTGGAACGGTGCAATGAAAAATTTATTTAAATAGGGAACCTTGTCAAGGCGCTTATTCGTCCCGCCGGGGCAGCAGCAGGCTGCGCTGCACCCGCTCCAGGTTGCCCTGGAGCCGGACCTGCTTCCAGGCCAGGCCCATGGCGTAGCCCAGCCAGACCCACAGCAGCCGGGGATCGCAGGGGGTGCGTTTGAGCGGCTCCAGGCCGATGTCCACCAGCAGGCCGTTGAGGAACCACACCACCACCCCGAAGGCGATCAGCAGGTGCCCCCAGCGGATCCAGTAGGGGCGCAGGCCCTCCTTGGTCTTCCAGCGCAGCAGCAGCCACCGTTCCATGATGGAGCTCTTGGCCTCGACGAAATTGAGGGCGATCAGCTGGTCCACCAGCGGGGCGTAGTGGTGCACCTTGAGCTCGTTCAGTTCGTCTTCGCCGTTCAGCTTCCTGAGAAAGGCCGAGCGGATCTTGCCGACGCATTCCTCCCAGGGCGCCTCCTCCCGCTGCAGGGCCAGGTGCAGCCGCGCCATCCCCACCCAGAGCAGGGCCTGGCAGAGCAGCACGCCCCAGAGGGACACGCCCTGCCATCCATGGGACCGGGCCAATTCCAGAAATCGCGTCAGATCCATGGTGCTAGCCCCGTTGCAGCTTTTCCATCCATTGCACCAGCTCCGGATCGAGATCCTGGCCCAGGCGGATGGCGTCGTTGAGATCCTTCATGCCGGCGGTCATCTCTCCGCGCTTGAAATGGACGAAGGCGCGGTCGCGGTACGGCAGGCTTTCCTCGGGGGACAGCAGCACCAGGTGGGTGGAGGTCCAGAGCGCCTCGGACCAGGCGTGGGCCCGCAGGAACCGCACGTGGAGGTTGCGCACCAGGCGGATGAGGATGGCCCGGTTGGACACCGGCAGCAGCATGGCCGGATCGAAGCTGGACCGGCCCCCGGTGGCCTGTTCCACCAGCCGGGCCGCGTCGGCCTGGCCCAGGGCGCGGCCACCGTTGAAGGGGTCGAAGTGCAGGATGCCCAGGTCGGTCCTCAGGCCGGTGATGAAGTGGCCGGGCAGCGCCACGCCCACGGCGTTGAAGCCCAGCCGCCGGGCCACGTCCATCCACAGGATGGAAAGGGTGATGGGCATGCCGCGCTTGCGGGCGATCACCAGCGGGATGGCGGCGTTGGCCGGATCGTCGTAGGTCTCCTGGTCGCCCTCCAGGCCCACCTCCTGGAACAGGTAGTGGTTGAGCACGTCGATGGCGAAGTGGAAGTTCCAGGGCAGCGGCATCCGGCCGGCCAAATCGAAGGTCCACTCCTCCAGCAGGGCCAGGGTCGGCTCCGGATCGGGTTCCTCCAGCATGGGGCCCACCGCCAGCACCGCGCCTTTCAGCAGCTGGTCGCACTGGGGGTCTTCCATCAGGTATTCGTGAAGCGACATCTCAGCCCCTCCTGCGGTACAGGGCCCGGGCCCCCAGCGCCAGGATCGCCACCGCGACGGCGCCCCAGACCCACGGCTTCCATCCATCGGCCTGGGCCTGGAGTCGGGACTGGGCTTCGGCTTTCTGGATGTTGGCTTCGATGGACATCTTCTCCTGGGTGTCCCGGGCCTTGGCCACCGCTTCCTGCTCGGACTGGCGCACCCGCTGGGTGTCCTTCTGCAGATCCTTGAGCGCCGGATCCCCCTCGTCGGCCGGGGCCGGGTCGGCTGCCGCCGCCCGCAGGTAGCCGGTGCGCACCGCCCTGCGGCCCGGGTGCGGGTGCCGGACCCAGCGGGCCGGGTGGGGGTCGGCCTGGTTGGAATCCTTGTCGTCGTCATCCTGGTCCAGGCTGTCGGCCAGGGCCTGGACATCCTCGCGCAGGGCCTGGATGTCGTCGTGCTGGCGCTGCAGCAGGCTGCCGTGCACCCAGAGCAGGCACACCTGCAGAACCAGAAGGGTGACGACGCTGCGGCTCAACCACTTGGGTACGACGGGGGGCGGATTTGAATCACTCATGGTCTATCTCGGGAAAGGATGAAGAGGGTCCGGTCATCCCGGTTCTGCGCCTCGTATTCGGTGACGTCGCGGAATACGGCGTCGCAGGCGGCCTGGGCCGATCCGGCCGGCCAGAGACCCTGAACCTGATGGATGAAACGGGGCAGCCCGTAGAGCTTCCCGTCCTTGTTCATGGCCTCGGTCAACCCGTCACTGTACATCACCAGCCACTGCCCCGGGTGTAACCGTCCTTCCACAACTTGCCATTGGCCCTGGGAGGCCGGGCGCAGACCGAGGCCCCGGCCGCGGGAAGCCACCTCCCGGGCATCCTCCGGCGCCGCCCCGCCCACCAGCAGGATCGGCGGATGGCCGGCCCGGGCCACCCAGTAGCGCCCCGAGGCGTCCCATTCGAGCAGGGACAGGGTCAGGAAGTCCTTGGGACCCAACAGGTTTCTCAACGTCTTGTCCAGCGAGGGGAGGATCTGGTCGAACCCCAGGTCGTCCTGCTGGGCGGCGAAGGTCAGCAGGGCCATCGCTTGGCTCATATAGAGGGCCGCCGGGAGGCCCTTGCCGCTCACATCGCCCACCGCCGCGATATGCCGTCCGGACGGCCGGCGCCCCACCCAGAGCAGGTCGCCCCCGGTTTCCAGGGCCGGGGAAAGCCGGAGCGCCACATGGAAGCCGTCCAGGGCCGGAGCTTCGGAGGTGATCAGGCTTTGCTGGATCAGCCGGGCGGTGTGCAGTTCCTGCTCGATCCGGCCCTGGTCCAGCAGCCGTCCATGCAGCACCGCGGTCTCCAGCAGCAGGCCAGTGGCGATGGCCACCTCCCTCAATAGTTCCCGGTCTTCCCGGCCGTAGTTGAGCTCGGCGTACTTGCCGCCCAGCACCAGGGCCGCGTAGGGCTCCTCGTTGACCATGATCAGGGCCAGCACCTGGGCCTCCAGGGCGTCCACGTGGGCGCGCAGCTCCGGGCCCTGCTCGCGGATCCAGTCGGCCTCGTCGCTCTGCAGCCCGTACACCAGTTCCCGGTTCTCCCTCGCCTGGCGCAGCAGGCCCGGGGGCAGCCGCAGGACCATGGCCGGGGTGGGGCCGTGCCGGCTCTGCTCGGGGTCGGCCGGCACCGGCGGCAGCCGGAAGCCGTCCTCGGCCGCGGGCAGCAGCAGCAGCAGCTGGGGCCGGAAGGCCGAACGCAGCGACTCGGCCAGGCAGGCCAGGATGGCCTCCTCGGAAAACCGCTGGCGGTTCTCCCGCAGGCCGCCCAGGATCGCCTCCCGGGCGGTGTTCAGGTCCCGGCGGAAGCGGCGGCGCAGCGCCAGCAGCATGAGGCGCAGCAGCCAGCCGATGGGCAGGGCCGAAAGGCCCACCAGGGCGCCGGCCCATCCGGCCGGGATCACCTGCAGCCCTTCGGCGAACAGGTAGGCCACCCCGCCCAGGTAGCCGCCCAGGATCAGGCCCAGCCCGATGAAGTAGGAGAACCAGCGCAGCATGGTCCGGCGCACGTCGAAGAAGCCGTGCCGGAAGATGGCGAAGGCGAAGGCCATGGGCAGCAGGGGCAGGGGCGAAAAGTAGATCCAGCTGCCCCGGAGGAAGCTGAGGCTCGGGCTGGGGCCCCCCAGCAGGATGAACCGGTAGCCCAGCATGTCCAGCAGCAGGGCCGAGCTGAGCAGCAGGGCCGGCAGCAGGGCCTTGCGCTTGCGCCAGCGCTGCTTGCGGGTGCCGGCCCAGAACAGCACCAGGCCGGCCAGACCCACCAGCGCCACGAAACAGGCGAACCCGTTGCGCACCGGGGCGGCCGCCATCACCCGCAGGAAGCCCCGGCCCAGGCCCGGACGCGCCTGCACCAGCCGCTCCGCCAGGGCCAGGGCGGCGCCGGCCAGGGAGCAGCCGTACAGGACGGTGAGGAACCGGCGGTTGGTGCGCAGCGGGAACGGATGGGGGAAGCGCAGGAAGAAATGCAGCCACAGGGGCGGCCCCAGCCCCACCCCCAGCGCCCCCAGCCCCAGGAACAGCACCAGGAGGTGGCCGGGCAGGTTGGCCCCGCCCAGGGGGAACCAGAGGCTCACCAGCAGGCACACCAGCCCCATGTAATAGAAATGACGGGCGCTCTTGCGGGAGGGCGAGGAGATCACCACCAGCAGCCCGGTGGCCCAGGCCACCAGTGCGGTAAGCAGCACCACCATGGAAGTTATATCAAACGGTTTCACCAGCTTGACCGGGAGCCGGAGGATCCGCCCGTCCCGCTTGACGGTGTAGACCAGGATCCGCCCTTCCGGCTGGGCATGGATGAAACGTTCGACCTTGTCCACGTCCGGGGCCGCCACCTTGCGGCCATGGATCAGGAGAAGTTCATCCCCTTCCAGCAGCCCGGCGTTTTCCGCGGCGCCGTCGGGCAGGAGCTCCTGGATGCGCACCTGCCGGTCCTGCACCCGCCACACGCACTGGTCGTCCGAAGCGGCATAGGCCCACTGGTTGAGATAGAAGGCTCCCAAGGCCAGAACCAGGGCGACGATGCTGGTGAGGATCAACCGCCAGCGGATGGCACGCAACGAGGGAGACAAGAGTAGCCTTAGGACATGGAGAAGGTGGGGGAAGGAAACAGAAAGCCATGGTGGATCCTGGTGGGGGGCCGCCGGCGCCTGGGACGCGCGCTGGCGGAGGCACTCGCGCCAGAGCACAACCTGGTGCTGACGAGTTCCCTTTCCTGGAAAACGGAAGCCCCCTGGATTACTGAACTTTCCAAACAAACTCAGGTGCGGTGCCTGCGCTGGGGAGCGGAAAACCCGGACGTGGTTCCAACGATGATGGCAGATCTGGCCGCCCTGGGGGCTGCCGGGATCCGTCCGAGTTGCGCCGTTCTGGTGAGCGGCACGTTTCCGGAAAACCCCCTGGGCGGGTGGACTCCCGAAAACCTCGAGGCCACCTGGCGGCTCAACCTGACCTTCCCGCTGCTGGTGGCCCAGGCGGTGGCGCCGCACCTGGCCGACGGCGGCTGCATCCAGCTGCTGCTGGACATCGCCATCCACCGGCCGTTCCTCAAGCGGCTGCCCTATTCCGTGGCCAAGTCGGGCCTGGCCGCCCTGGTGCCCGGGCTGGCCCGGATGCTGGCGCCCCGGCTGCGGGTGGTGGGCCACGCCCTGGGCACGGTGCTGCCGGATCCCGACAACGACCCGGCCTGGCTGGCCTCGCGCAGCCTGCTGCAACGGGTGGGCAGCCCCGAAGACCTGGCCCGGGCCCTGCGCTTCGCGGCGGACAGCCCCTACCTCACCGGCGAAATCCTCACCCTGGATGGCGGCACCCGCCTGGTCTGAGCGCCATACTGGAGATCAGGAGTCGCAGTGCGGTTCAAAGTTAATGAAATATTTTATTCGATCCAGGGCGAAGGATCCCGGGCCGGGCGCCCGTGCCTGTTCATCCGGCTCACCGGCTGCCCGCTGCGCTGCCGGTATTGCGACACCACCTACGCCTACCACGAAGGCGGCCTGATGGACCTGGAAGCGATCCTGGCCCAGGCCCGGGAGCGGCTCGGCCCGCCCATGGCCGGCCCCAACGCGCCGTTCGTGGAGCTCACCGGCGGCGAGCCCCTGGCCCACCCGGACGCCCCGGCCCTGCTGGCGGCCCTGGAGGCCCAGGGCTACCAGGTGGCCCTGGAGACCGCCGGCAGCCACGACCTGGCCCCGGTGCCCCGGAGCGTGGTGAAGATCGTGGACCGCAAGACCCCCGGCAGCGGCGAGGAGGCCAACTGGCTGGAGTCGAACCTGGCGCACATGGTGTCCGGCCAGGACGAGCTGAAGTTCGTGCTGTGCGACCAGGACGACTACCACTGGGCCATGGCCTGGTGCCGGGCCCGGGACGTGCTGGGCCGGCTGGACGTGCTGTTCAGCCCGGTGTGGGGCGGCCTGGACGCCACCTGGCTGGCCGAACAGATCGTGCGCGACAACCTCCCGGTGCGGTTCCAGCTCCAGCTCCACAAGCTCTTGTGGGGACCCGACCGGCGCGGGGTTTGACGGCTTGACGGGAGGCCGGGTCCGGTCATCCTTGGTTCCGGCACCAAGGGGCGCGCCATGCCCACCCGTAGACGGCAGGACCAGGAACCTCCGGATCCCATCCCCCAGCAGCGGGAGGCGATGGTGCGGGACCAGATCGAGGCCCGCGGGGTGCGCGCGCCCCGGGTGCTGGAAGCCATGCGCGCCGTGCCCCGGCACCTGTTCGTGCCCGGGCACCTGGCCGGGGAGGCCCATGCCGACCGGCCCCTGCCCATCGGCGCCGGCCAGACCATCTCCCAGCCCTACATCGTCGCGGCCATGGCCGAAGCCCTGGAGCTCACCGGCATCGAGCGGGTGCTGGAGGTGGGCTCCGGCTCCGGGTACATGGCGGCGGTGCTGTCCGCCCAGGCCCGGGAGGTGCGCGCCATGGAGCTGGAGCCCGGCCTGGTGCAGCGGGCGGCCCAGGTGCTGGCCCGGCTGGGCTGCTCCAACGTCCACCTGCGCTGCGGCGACGGCGCCCTGGGCTGGCCGGAGTGCGCGCCGTTCCACGCCATCGTGCTCAGCTGCGCCGCCCCGGCCATCCCGCCGGACCTGTGGGACCAACTGGGCGAGGGCGGCCGGCTCATCCTGCCCATGGGCGCGCCCGGCGCAGCCCAGGAGCTGGTCCTGGCCCGCAAGGCCGCCGGCGGCACCCGGATCAGCCGGCTGATGGCGGTGTGTTTCGTCCCGCTGCGGCGGGAGGCGGGCTTGCCATGGGACCAATAAGAGACTAAATTTGGTCCAGCCAGGTCCAGGAGCGCCCATGCAATTCTCTTCCCAGGTCAAACCCATCAGCCAGCTCAAGGCCCACGCCGCGGAAATCCTCCTGGATCTGGCCCAGAGCCGGGAGCCGCTGGTGATCACCCAGAATGGCGAGGCCCGGGCAGTCCTCATGGACGTGGTCTCCTATGAGGAGACCCAGTCGGCCCTGGCCTTGCTGAAACTGCTGGCCTTGGGCAACCGGGAGATCGAGCAGGGCCGGGTGCGGCCGCTGAAGGACGTGATCCGCCGGCTCCGGACCCAGACGGAAGCCTGATGCTGTACCAGGTGCTGTTGACCGAAGGCGCAGAGCGCGATCTGGAAACCATCCATGGCTACCTCCTCGCCGCCGAATCCCGGGCCCAGGCCGACCAGATGCTGGACCAGCTCCAGGTGGTGGCCGCCTCGCTGGCCAGGTTCCCGGCCCGCGGCACCCTTCCCAAGGAGCTCAAGGCCCTGGGGATCATGGACTTCCGGCAGGTGTTCTGCAAGCCGTACCGGGTGATCTACCGGGTGCTGGAGCAGCGGGTGATCATCAGCCTGATTGCCGACGGACGCAGGGAACTGCAGACCCTGCTGGAAAGCCGCCTGCTGCACGGGTGAAGTTCAGTAGCCGACGGTGCGGTCCACCGCATCCAGGATCGGCCTGCCCTCGGCGAAGCGGCGCAGGTTCTCCAGGATGTCCGGGATGATCATCCGCGGGGTGGAGGGCCCGGCGTGGTGCGGGGTCACCACCACCCTGGGGTGGTTCCACAGGGGCGAGTCCGGCTCCAGGGGCTCATGGGGGAACACGTCCAGCACCGCCCGGCCCAGCTGGCCGCGGTCCAGGGCCGCCAGCAGATCCGGCACCCGCACCAGTTCGCCCCGCCCCACGTTCACCAGGGTGAGCCCGGGGTTGGCCTGGGCCAGCAGGCCGGCGTCCGCCATGCCCCGGGTGGCGTCGGTGAGCGGCGCGCACAGCACCAGGACCCGGGCCCGACCCAGCCACGCGCCCAGCTCGCCGCCGGCATGCACCGGGAATTCGTCGTCGGCCCGGGGCGTGCGCACGAAGCCGTGCACCTCCATGCCCAGCTCCCGGAGGGCCCGGCCGATCTGCCGGCCGATCCGGCCGAAGCCGTGCACCAGGGCCAGCCGGCCGGTGAGATCCTCGGGCACCAGCTTGGAAGCCCAGCGCCGCTCCGCCTGGGCGGCGGCGCAGGCGTCGATGGCCTGGGCCTCGGCGAGCAGGTGGCCCACGGTGTAGCGGGCCATCCAGAAGCCGAACTGGCCGTCGGCCCGGGTGATGGGGATGGCGGCGGGGATGGGCTGGCCCACCAGGTGGTCCAGCCCGGCCCCGGAATTCTGGATCCAGGCCAGCCGGGGCATGCGCTCCAGCAGCCCGGAGGGCAGGATCCAGGTGAACAGGCCCTCGGCGTCGGCCAGCCAGGCTTCGTCCAGCGCCTCCCGCGGGTGCCAGCCCCGGATGTCCAGCCGGGGCTCGGCCTCGCGCAGGGCGGGCAGCCAGTCCTTGACGCGGTAGTGGATCACGGCCAGTTTTCGCATGGGGCAAGCTTATCAGCCCGGCGTGGAGAAACTCTCCTGGGCGTGGTAGCTGCTGCGCACCAGGGCGCCGCTTTCCACCCGCTGGAAGCCCATCTCCAGGCCCTTGCGCCGGTACATCTCGAACTCCTGGGGCTCCACGTAGCGCTCCAGCGGCAGGTGATGGGCGGTGGGCGGCAGGTACTGGCCGATGGTGGCGATGTCCACGCCGGCCCGCCGCCAGTCGGCCATGAGTTCCAGCACCTGGTCGGGGGTCTCGCCCAGGCCCACCATGATTCCGCTCTTGGTGCGCATGGCCGGGGCATGCTGGTCGCGGAAGGCGGCGGCGGCGGCCAGCAGCGCCATGCTCTGGCCGTAGTCGGCGTCGGGGCGCACCCGCCGGTAGAGGTGGGGCACGGTCTCCACGTTGTGGTTGAGCACCTCCGGCCGCGCCTCCAGCACGGTGGCCAGCGCCTGGCTGCTGCCGCAGAAGTCCGGGATCAGCACCTCCACCCCGCAGTGCGGGCTCAGGGTGCGGATCCACTGGATGGTTTCCCGGAAATGGCCGGCCCCGCCTTCGGGCAGGTCATCCCGGTTCACGCTGGTGACCACCGCGAAGGCCAGGCCGAGGGCGGCCACGGCCTCGGCCACCCGCTGGGGCTCCATGGGATCCAGCTGGCCGGGCCGGCCCTTGCCGACGTTGCAGAAGCCGCAGTGCCGGGTGCACACGGCGCCCATCAGCATGAAGGTGGCGGTGCGGTGCACGCCCCAGCATTCATTGAGGTTGGGGCACCGGGCCTCCTCGCACACGGTCACCAGCCGGTTGGCCCGCATGAGCGCCTGCACCTCGCTCACCACCTCCGGGGCGGGGACCTTGATCTTCAACCAGGGGGGACGGGGGCCGGGAGGGACGGGAGGGCGTGCCATAGCCCCGAAGTATAGCCCGTCATTTGGTAATACAATGGCCCCATGCCCGAGCCCCCTCCCGAACCCTCCGTCCCGGCCTTCGAGCCCCCCAAGGGGTTCGAAACCAAGTTCCGGGACCTGCAGCTGCACCTGGCGACCTTCGACGGGCCGCTGGACCTGCTGCTCTACCTGATCCGGGAGCAGAAGCTGGACATCCTGAACCTGCCCATGGCCGACGTGACCCGCCAGTACATGGACTACCTGCTGCTCATGGAGGAGCTGAACCTGGAGATCGCCGCGGAATTCGTGGCCATGGCCGCCCAGCTGCTGCAGATCAAGTCCCGGCTCATGCTGCCCAGGCCGCCCGCCGAGGACGGCGAGGAGGATCCCCGGGAGGACCTGGTCCAGCGGCTGCTGGAGTACCAGCAGGTGAAGGCCGCGGCGGTGGTGCTCACCAGCCGCGAGGCGGACTGGCACCGGGTGGTGTTCGCCCCGGGGCTGGACCTGCAGGAGCACGCCAGGGTCGAGGAGGAGCCCATCAAGGCCACCCTGTTCGACCTGCTGGGCGCCTACCGGGAAGCCCTGAAGCGGTTCCTGCCGCCGCCCCCGGTCCAGGTCCGCACCGCCCCCAAGAGCCTCGACCAGCGCATCCAGGAGGTGTTGGCGGCCCTGGATTCCGGCCGCTGGCAGCCGTTCAGCGGCCTCCTGTCGGTGGCCCGCAGCCGCGAGGAGCTGGTGCTCACCTTCCTGGCCCTGCTGGAGATGGCCCGCACCGGCCGGGTGCGGCTGGTGCAGTCGGAACTGTTCGGGGAAATCCGTGTCCAGGCCGCCTGAGCCGAGCCTGGACCGGGGCTTCCGCATGGCCTACCCGGCCGGGCTGGTGCTGTGCGTGGCCTGCCCGCTGGCGCTGCAGCTGATGCTGGGCAGCGCCATCCGCCGGCCCGAAACGCCGGCCGGCGAGGCGATCCAGCAACTGGGCTACAGCTTCACCGGGCTGACCGTGGTCTGCGCCGTCTTCGTGCTGCGCCGCTGGAGCCGGATCCGCGCCGGGTTCCGGACGCTGGCCGCCGGGCGCCGGGCGCGGGTGCTGGTGCGGGAGACCCTGCTGTATTCCGTCCTGTTTCTGCTCAGCTCGCTGTTCGGCCTTCTCTACTACGCCCTGGGCGGTCCCAAGGCCGAACAGTTCTCCCGGGGCTTCATCGCCCTGACCACCATCATGTTCTTCGTCTTCGTGCCCCGCCTCCGGGCCTGGCGGGAAGCCGCCCAGGGGGAGTAGACCGATGCCCGACCCGAGCTTGCCCATCCACACCGCCGACACCCAGCCGATCACCGTGGAGCCGCCGCCGCGCTCCCGTTCCAGGCGGCTGCGCAACTGGATCGGCGGCATCGTCGCCGTCCTGATCCTGGCCGGCGCGGCCCTGTCCTACCTGCGCGACCGCCCGGCCGCGGTGCCCGGCACCGAGACCCTGGGGGGGTTCCACGCGGCCAAGACCATCCCGCCCACCCTGCGCCCCTACTACGACCGCGCCATGGCCGGCGACGCCAGCGCCATGCGCATGCTGGGGACCATGTACTACAACGGTCTCAACGTGCCCCAGGACCCCAAGGAGGGCATCCGCTGGTACCGCAAGGCGGCCGCCGCCGGCAGCGTGGCCGCGGGCAAGGACCTGGAGCAGCTGGGGTTGGCGCCGCAGTAGGCGGGCAGCAGCCCGGATCGTGCAGCCCGCCCGGCCGGATCGCTGCGCGATCCAGCACGAAGTCCCGGCCGGATAGCTGCGCGATCCAGCACCAAGCCCCGGCCGGATAGCTGCGCGATCCAGCACGAAGTCAATACCTTGAAGCCACATCAAGTGGCTTCAAGGTGTTGACTTCGCCAGGCAATAATCTTGCGCGCCACCGCGGGGCCGGCGCCGGCCTCCAGATCGGCCGGGGACGCGTCGCGCACCGCCTGGACGCTGCCGAAGCCCTGCAGCAGCTTGCGCGCGGTCAGGGGGCCGATGCCCGGGATCTGGGTGAGTTCGGTCTGGAGGGTGCGCTTGGCCCGCAGGTTGCGGTGGTAGGTGATGGCGAAGCGGTGCGCCTCGTCGCGCACCCGCTGGAGCAGCTGCAGCACCGGGCTGGTCTTGGGGATGCGCAGGGGCTCGCTGCTGCCGGGACGGAACACCAGCTCCTCCTTTTTGGCCAGGGAGGCCCGCTCCAGCTGGTCCAGGCCCAGCGCCGCCAGGGCCGCCTCGGCGGCGTGCAGCTGGCCCAGGCCGCCGTCGATGAGCACCAGGTCGGGGAACTCCTGGCCTTCGTTGCGCAGCCGCTGGTAGCGCCGGGTGATCACTTCGGCCATGTTGGCGAAATCATCGTTGTGCTGGTTGGTCATCTTGAACCGCCGGTAGCGCTGGCGATCCGGCAGCCCGTCGCTGAACACCACGCAGGAAGCCACCACCTCCTTGCCCTGGCCGTGGCTGATGTCGAAGCACTCGATCCGCCGCGGCAGCCGGGCCAGGCCCAGGAAGCCCTGCAGGCCCTCCAGCACCGCCTGGTTGAGCCGGGCCGGCTCGAACTTGCGCTCCAGGGCCAGCCGGGCGTTCTCCTGGGCCATGGCCAGCAGCTCCACCTTGTCGCCGCGCTGGGGCACATGGATGGCGGGACGGGCGCCGCGCATGCCGCCCAGCCAGTCCCGCAGCAGCTCCAGGTCGTCCGGCTCCAGTTCCACCAGGATCCGCCCGGGCACCTCCTCCTCGGCGTAGACCCGCTTCAGCACCTCCGCCAGCACCGCGCCGTCGAAGGCCTCCACGTCCTCGATCACGTACTCCCGGCGCGCCACCATGCGGCCTTCGCGCATCACCAGCCGGTGCACGCAGGCCCGGCCGTCCAGCACCGCGCTGCCGTAGAGGTCGCAGTCCTCCTGGTCCACGGTGGCCGCCTTCTGCCGGTTGAACCAGGCGTCCAGCTGCTGCAGGGCGTCCCGGTACTGGGCCGCCAGCTCGAAGGCGCTGTGCTCCGCCGCCCGCCACATGGCCGCCTCCAGCAGGGTCTTCAGCTCGTCCCGCTTGCCTTCCAGGAACAGCTTGGCCGACCTGGCCTGCTCCCGGTAGGCGTCCTGGTCCACCGCCTTGATGCAGGGGGCGGTGCAGCGGTGCAGCTGGTACTTCAGGCAGGCCCGGCCGCGCTTGCCGTCGATGTCGATGTCGCAGTCGCGGATCTGGAAGAACCGGTAGACCAGCTCCGCCGTGCGGTAGGCGGTGGAGGCCGGGAAGAACGGGCCGTAATAGAGCGAGCCGTCCTTCTTCACCTTGCGGGTGACGAACACCTGGGGGAAGGCGTTCTTCCAGGTGAGCTTCACGTACGGGTAGCTCTTGTCGTCCCGCAGCAGGATGTTGTAGGGCGGGCGGTGCTCCTTGATGAAGTTGTTCTCCAGCACCAGCGCTTCCAGCTCGGTCTCGCAGACCACGAACTCCAGGTCCCAGATCCGCGCCACCAGCCGCCGGGTCTTGCCGTCCAGCTGCTTGGACTGGAAGTAGCTCTTCACCCGGTTGCGCAGCACCTTGGCCTTGCCCACGTAGAGCAGGACGCCTTCCTGGTCGCGGTACAGGTAGACCCCGGGCTGGGTCGGCAGATCGCTCAGCTTCCGGCTGAGCGCCGGGCTGCGGTCGATGTTGTTGCGGGGCGCGGGCATGGCTTCATTAGAGCAGTTGGCTGAGCAGGGTCAAGGCCGGCACCACCACCGGCTGGTGAGCGGTGAAACAGTCCACAGGCTCGAACGGCAGGCGGATGACGGCCTGGAAGGCATGGGGTGCGCCGGTCTGGGCCTGGAAGTGGGCCAGGGCCGGTGCGAGGTGAGTGTCGCTGGTCTTCACCTCCACCAGGAACCACGGCTGCTGGTCCTTGACCACCAGGAAATCCACCTCCCGCTTGTTCTTGTCCCGCAGGTAGCGAAGTTCGAAGGTGCCCAGGCCCAGGTCGGTCCACCCTTCCACGGCCTTCAGGAGGTGGCAGGCCACCAGCGTCTCGGACCGGGAGCCTTCGTCGGCGATGCCGCTCCAGTCGCGCAGGAACCACTTGGGTTCTTTGCGCAGGGCCTTGGTGACATTGGTGAACCAGGGCCGCACCAGGAAGCCATAGTGCAGTCGCCCAAGCAGATCCACCCAGCGGCGCACCGTATCCAGGGCCAGTCCCAGATCAACGGCCAGGTTGGCATAGACCAGCTGCTGGCCGCTGCGCTCCGCAAGGATCCGCATCAGCGTTTCCATGGCGCCCAGGTCTTGGAGCTGGGTGACCTCCCGCAGATCCTCCCGGGCCAGCTGATCCTGGCGCAGGGAATGCCAGCGCCGGGTGAAGCGGGCCTCACGGCGGAGGAACGGCTCGGGGAATCCTCCGTGGGTCCAGAGGGCGTCCCAATCGGCCGGATCGATCTCCACCGGTGGGCGGATCTCCCGGTCCGGAACCGCCACACGCATGCACTCGGCCACCGACCAGGGGTGCATGCGGTACAGGAAATACCTGCCCATGAGGCTGTCCCCCCCCCGCATGAAGATGTCAAGGCGGGAACTGCCGGTCACCACCAGGTGCGCCTTGTCGCCGTAGGTATCGAAGAATCCCTTCAGGAGCCCCTTCCACTTGGCATACTTATGAAGTTCATCCAGCACCGCGACAACGGGCTCTGTCCGCAGGCGCCCCAGATCCAGCCGTTCGGCCAAAGCTGCGGGACCTTTCAACAGCACCCGCCGGTCGTCTCCGTTGTCCCAATTCAGGTAGACGGACGCCACGGTTCTACAGGCCGTGGTCTTGCCCACCTGGCGGGGCCCGCTCACCAGGGCCATCTGGCGGTACCGGTGAAAGTGGTCCTGCAGGAGAGCGTTGTAGAATCGGGGGCGGCTGGTCATCGGTACCATTATCGTGTCCGTCGTATTTTGGTCCAGACCATTCTACGATCCATCGTATTTTGGTCCTGCCGCCGAAAGCGGGAACCTCGAGCCCGGTCGCGGCAGAACCTCCCTATGGACCGCCTCCGGAACCCCGCCATGGCCACCCCCGCCCGCACCCTCCAGGGCCGCCGCGCCCGGCGCTACGGCCGCCTCTGCGAGCGGGGCACGCTCTGGCTCCTGTGGCTGCGCGGCTGGGACCTGGTGGCCAGGAACGCCACCTTCGGGCGCTTCGAGCTGGACCTCCTGGTGGCCCGGGGCGACGAGTTGCGGGCGGTGGAGGTGAAGGCCCGGGCCGCCGGCGCCTGGGTGGGCGGCGACCTGGCCCTCACCTTCCACCAGCGCCTGCGCCTGCAGACCGCCCTGCGCCGCTACCTGGAGCGGGTGCCGTGGCCCGGCCGGATCACCTTCCAGCGGGTGAGCTGGAGCGGCTGGCGCTGCCGGTTCCACCCGCCGGAACGCTGGGATGCCCTCGGTCTGGGGTAGACTGGTGGGATGCTGGTGCTTGGTCTTGAATCCTCATGTGACGACTGCTCGGCCGCCGTGGTGCGGGACGCCGGCCAGGGCCCATCCCTGCTGGCCATGACCCGCAAGAGCCAGGACGAGCTGCACGGCCCGTACGGCGGCGTGGTGCCGGAACTGGCGGCGCGGGAGCACCTGCTCCAGCTGCGCGGGGTGATCCAGGGCGCCCTGGACCAGGCCGGGGTGCCCCTGGCCATGATCGACCGGATCGCCGTCACCCAGGGCCCGGGCCTGGTGGGCTCGCTGCTGGCCACCTTTTCCGCCGCCAAGGCCATGGCCTGGCGCCAGGGCATCCCATGGGTGGGGGTGCACCACCTGCTGGGCCACCTGAACGCGGCCCGCTTCGACGCCCCGGAGCTGCCCTTCCCGGCCCTGGCCCTGCTGGTATCCGGCGGCCACACCCACCTGTTCCTGGCCTCGGACTGGACCCACCTGGAGCTGCTGCAGAAGACCCGGGACGACGCCGCCGGCGAGGCCTTCGACAAGACCGCCCGGATGCTCAACCTGGGCTACCCCGGCGGCCCCATCGTCGACACCTGCGGCCGCGCCGCGGCCCGGGCCGGCGCCCCGTTCACTCCGCCCAAGTTCCGGGACGGCAGGGCCAGCTGGAGCTTCTCCGGCCTGAAGACCGCGGTCAAGATGCGCATCCAGGCCGAACCCGGGCTGGAATCCGCCGGCGCGGAGGACCCCCGGGTGCAGGGCCTCTGCCGGAGCCTGCAGGAGACCGTGGCGGCCTGGCTGATGAAGCCGGTGGCCGGCTTCCGGGACGACACCGGCGCCCGCAGCCTGGTGGTATCCGGCGGCGTGGCCTGCAATTCGGAGCTGCGCGCCCAGGCCAAGCGGACCGCGGAACGCCTGGGTCTGGCCCTGGCCATTCCAGCCCCCCGGTTCTGCACCGACAACGGCGCCATGATCGCCTCCGCCGGGGCCCTGCTGGAGCCGGCCCGGGATCCCTGGCCGCTGAACGCCGACCCCAACCTGCCCTTGGTCTGTAGCTAGGAGCCAACCATGGAAGTCACCCGGGAGGACGTCATCCGCTGCGCCCAGCTGGCCCAGCTGAGCCTGGACCCCGCGGAGATCGAGCCCATGCGCGAGGCCATGACGCAGATCCTCAGCCACGCCGAAAGTCTGGACCAGCTGGACCTGGAAGGCGTGGAGCCGTGCACCCACGGCCTGGACATGGCCCTGCCCCGCCGGGCGGACGAGGTCCGGCCCGGGTTCACCCAGGACCAGGCGCTGGCCAACGCGCCCCGCGCCGACCAGGGCTATTTCCTGGTCCCCAAGGTGATGTAACCCTCAGAAGTCGCCGCCCCCGCCGGAATCGCCGCCCCCGGAATCGCCCCAGTCCCCGCCGCCGCCGTCGCCGCCGCTGTCCCCGCCGCCGGGGTCGTTCTCGCCCCAGTCGTGGCCTGCACCCGGGTTGTCCCCGCCGCCGGTCCAGCCGCCGTCATCGCCCCGCTCCCGGCGCCCGCCGCCGAGCATGCTGCCCAGCATCATGCCGGTGAGGACGCCGCCCACGCCGCCCATGCCGCCGCCCTGGGGCGGGTAGTAGCCGGGCTGGCCGGGCGCCATGCCCTGGGCCTGGGCCTGGTCCAGCCCCAGCCGCTGGCGGGCGCCCGGGGGCAGTTCCTCATCCTTGAGTTCCTGGATGCCCGCCACCGAGCCGCAGTAGCCGCAGGTCCAGGTCACCTTGCGCAGGCCGTCCCAGGACTGGCGCATCTTGTCGCCGGCGGTCCCGCAGGCGGGGCACTTGGGGAAGGGGTTGGCGAACGTGTGGCCCCCCAAAGGACCGGAACCCATGGCGCGCACCGGGGTGTCCAGCGCCTCGGCCCGGTCCCGCCGGCCCCGCAGCACCAGGAACACCACGATGCCGATGACCGCCAGCACCAGGAAGAAGCCCATCCCGCCGCCGCCGGAGGACTCATCCATGCGCCGGGCGAGCAGGGCCAGATTCATTGTCAAAATGTCCATGAACCACCTCAAGCTTCGTCCCTAGCTTAACCACCCGCAGCGGCCCGGTTGGCATAGAATGCAGGCATCATGTCGGACCCCACCGAACCTGGAATCCGTTTCGGCAAGCGCATGGAGCAGTTCTCCGGGCTCATGCCCTACCGGGTGTTCGAGATCCTGCTGGTGGCCACCACCTACGACGCCTTCATCCTGGAGGAGGACGGCCAGTTGAACGAGCTGCTGGTCCAGGAGATGCGCGACCTGGGCATCAACCTGAGGGGAACCCCGCGCATCGTCACCGTCACCTCCGGCCGGGAGGGCCTGGCCCTGCTGGCCGCGCAAAGCTTCGACATGGTGATCACCACCGCCCGGCTGGCGGACCTGACCATCGAGGCCTTCGCCCGGGAGGCCAAGGACCTGGTGCCCCGGCTGCCGGTGGGCGTGCTGGCGGTGCACCCCTGGGAGGTGCCGGTGCTGGACGCGCTGCGCGCCGCCGGCCAGGTGGACTGGGTGTTCCTCTGGCTGGGCGACGTGAAGTCGCTGTTCGCCATGATCAAGCAGCAGGAGGACCGGCGCAACGCCGACCACGACGTGCTGGACCGGGGGGTGCGGGCCATCATCGTGGTGGAGGACGACGTCCGCTTCTATTCGTTCTTCCTGCCCCACATCTACGCGGAGGTCACCCACCAGACCTCCCGGCTCCTGGTGGAGGGGCTGAACCTCACCCACCGGATCCTGCGCATGCGGGCCCGGCCCAAGATCCTGCTGGCCCAGAGCTACGAGGAGGCCTGGGGCCTGTTCGAGCGGTTCGGCGAGCACCTGCTGGGGATCATCTCCGACGTGAGCTACCCCCGGGAGGGGCGCATGGACCCGGCGGCGGGCATCGAGCTGGCCCGGCAGGTGCGCTGGAAGGACCCGGACCTGCCCATCCTGCTGCAGTCCGTGGAGCCGATCCCGCGCGGGCTCCGGGAGGAGCTGGGGGTGGTGTTCCTGCCCAAGGAGGCCCCCGCCTTCCTGGCCGACCTGCGCACCTTCATGCTGGAGAACTTCGGCTTCGGCGATTTCATCTTCCGCCTGCCGGACCGCACCGAGGTGGCCCGGGCCGCCGACCTGCGCCAGCTGCTGGCCCAGCTGGAGCTCGTGCCGGACGCGTCCATCGAGTACCACGCCAGCCGCGACCACTTCTCCCAGTGGTACGCCGCGCGCACCGAATTCGCCCTGGCCGAGGCGGTCAAGCCGGTGATGGTCTCCCACTTCCCCTCCATCGGCGGGCTGCGCGAGCACATCCGCGCCAGCCTGCTCTCCTACATCCGCGACGCCCAGCGCACCATCATCTCCGACTTCGACAGCGCCACCTACGACGAGTTCGTCACCTTCGCCAAGATGGGCTCCGGCTCCCTGGGGGGCAAGGGCCGCGGCCTGGCGTTCATGCAGAAGCTGCTGGCGCTGGAGGATATGGCCCACCCCGGGGTGGAGGTGGCCATCCCCCGGACCCTGGCGGTGGCCAGCGACGTGTTCGAGGGGTTCCTGGAGCGCAACGGCCTGGGCGGCATGCCGTACCAGTGCGCCGCCCTGAGCGACGAGGCGATCCTGGACGCGTTCCGCCAGGGGCGCTTCGACCGCGCGGTGCGGGGCAACCTGGCCCGGTTCCTGACCGTGGTGCGGACCCCCCTGGCGGTGCGCTCCTCCAGCATCCTGGAGGACTCCCTGTACCAGCCCTTCGCCGGGGTCTACGCCACCCTCATGCTCACCAACAGCCACCCCAGCCTGGACGTGCGGCTGGCCCAGCTGCTGGAGGCGCTGAAGGTGGTCTACGCCTCCACCTACATGAAGGGGGCCCGGGACTACCTGGAGACCACCCCGCACCGCCTGGAGGAGGAGCGCATGGCGGTGGTGCTCCAGACCCTGGTGGGCACCCGCCGCCAGGACCGCCACTTCCCCACCTTCTCCGGGGTGACCTCGTCCTACAACTTCTACCCGTTCCGGGACATGGTGCCCGCCGACGGCATCGCCCTGACCGCCCTGGGCCTGGGCAAGGCGGTGGTGGAGGGGTTCGAGGCCCTGCGCTTCTGCCCGGCCCAGCCCCAGGTGCTGCCCCAGTTCTCCGCGGTGAAGGACATCCTGCGCAACGCCCAGCGCAAGTTCTGGGCCCTGGACATGACCCTGTCCGACGTGATCCCGGGCATGCCGTTCGACGCCAACCTGGTGGAGGCCGAGGTCACCCGGGCCCTGGGCGATCCCGCCTTCGCGCCCATCGCCTCCACCTTCCTCCCGGCCGACGACCGGATCGTCGACGGCATCCAGGCCCCGGGCACGCCGCTGGTCACCTTCAGCCGGATCCTCAAAGGACAGGGCTTCCCCCTGCCGCGGATCCTCACCCGGCTGCTGCAGATCACCGAGGCCTGCATCGGCGTGCCGGTGGAGATCGAGTTCGCCGTGGACCTGAAGCCCCGGGACCCGCAGACCTTCCACGTGCTCCAGATCCGGCCCATGCACGTGGAGCGGGTGCCCCTCCCCGCCGGGTCCCTGGAACCGCTGCGGGCCGGCGCCGTGGTATTCTCCCGCAGCACCCTGGGCCACGGCCGCCGGGGCGGCATCCGCGACGTCATCGCCATCCCCTGGGACCTGGACCGGGCCCGCACCCGCGAGGCGGCCCAGGCGGTGGAGGCCATCAACCGCGGCCTGCGCCAGGAGGGCCGGCCCTCGCTGATCATCGGCCCCGGCCGCTGGGGTTCGGCCGACCCCTGGCTGGGCATCCCGGTCACCTGGCCGCAGATCTCCACCGCGCGGGCCATCGTCGAAACCGATTTCCAGGACCTGGAGGTGGACCCCTCCCAGGGTTCCCACTTCTTCCACAACCTCACCGCCTTCGGCGTGGCCTACTTCACCATCCACCGGCGCGGCGACGACGGCGCCATCGCCTGGGACTGGCTCGGGGCCCAGCCGCTGGCCCGGACCGAACTGGACGGCCGGGTGCGCCACTACCGGCTGGACGAGCCGCTGGAGGTTCTGGTGGACGGCGCCCGGGGGCTGGGCGCCGTGGTTCCGGAAGCCCGGGAGTAGCGGGCCTCGGCGCACGGCACGGTGCAGACCGCCCGGGTGCCTCCGCCTTCGGCCTCCTCCAGCCGGAAGGCCCCGCCGGCCACCCGGGCCCGGTGGGCCATCATCTTCAGGCCGAGGCCCCCCCGGGACGGCTCCGCCCTGCCTAGCGCTGCTCATTACCCAGAACTATCTACAAGCAAATCAGGGCGATCGCGCATCTTTCCCGGAACCCGCCTCAAGTTGCGCTACGCGATCTCAGCCCAGGGCGCCTGACCCGGGAAACCGGACATATTGTCTTCAGAACCCCGTCTCAGTCTCTGGCGGGCCAAAATTCCTTCCAGGTTGTCCTTAGAAAAAAATAAATATCACACCTTTTTGCCAAAATTGTAAGTGATGTTATTGAACAATTTAAAAACAGCTTGCCAGGTTAGCTCGAAGGCCAGTATACTAACGAATCAATTGATTCGTTAGTATACTGGCCTTCGAGCTAACCTGGCAAGCTGTTTTTAAATTGTTCAATAACATCACTT
>JARLGP010000114.1 GCA_031292735.1 Holophaga sp. | reverse complement strand
GGTCGTCGGCATTGAGCGCCTGTTCCTTGTCGCACAGGGCTTCCTGGGGCCTGGGGTGGGCCTCCACGATCAGCCCGTCGGCGCCGGCCGCGGCGGCCGCCAGGGCCAGGGGGATCACCAGCTCCCGGTCGCCGGCGGCGTCGGAGGGGTCGACGATGATGGGAAGGTGGGTGAGGCGCTTGAGCACCGGCACCGAGCTCACGTCCAGGGTGGCGCGAGTGCTGGTCTCGAAGGTGCGGATGCCGCGCTCGCACAGGATCACCTGCAGGTTGCCGCCATTCAGCAGGTACTCCGCCGCCAGCAGCAGCTCCTTGATGGTGGCGCTCATGCCGCGCTTGAGGATGACCGGCTTGTCCACCCGGCCCAGCTCCTTGAGCAGGGCGAAGTTGTGCATGTTCCGGGCGCCCACCTGGAGCACGTCGGCGTGGGCCACCACCGCCGGGATGTCCTCGATGGTGAGCACCTCGGTGACCGTGGGCAGCTCGAACTGCCGGCCGGCCTCGCGCAGGTAGCGCAGGCCCTCCATGCCCAGGCCCTGGAAGGCGTGCGGCGAGGTGCGCGGCTTGAACGCGCCGCCCCGGAGCAGGGTGGCGCCGCTGGCCCGCACCATGCGCGCCGCGTCCACGATCTGCTCCAGGCTTTCCACCGCGCAGGGGCCGGAGATCAGCACGAAGTGCCCTTCGCCCAGGATCACCGGGCCGATCTGGATGGTGGAGCGGGCGCGCCCGGAGCGTTCGGGCGCGGGTGCCGGTTCCCGCACGCACAGGGGCGCCGCCGGGGCCGGGGCGAGGGGCAGGTCCAGGTGGCTGTCCTGTTTGTGGGTGCGCGACGGGTAGCTGCCCAGCAGGCGCAGGTGGGTGCAGCAGGAGCGGAGCTTGAGCAGGGCGCCGGCCAGGTTGGGCGCCTCCATGTGCCCCTCCACGTCCACGAAGAACAGGTATTCCCAGGGCATGTCCGGCTGGGGCCGGCTTTCGATCCGGGAGAGGTTGACCTTGGCCTGGGCGAACACTTCCAGGGCGCGCACCAGGGCGCCTTCGTGGTGGTTCACCCGGAACAGCATGGAGGTCTTGCAGGACAGCCGCTGGTCGGGCATTTCCGGCTCCCGGGCCAGCAGCAGGAACCGGGTCTCGTTGCACTCCCGGTCCGCCAGGCTGCGATTGATCACGTCCAGGCCGAACAGATTGGCCGCCTCCTCCGAGCAGATGGCGCCGGTGTCCCGGCGGTCCCGGGCCGGGCCCTCCTGGAGCGAGGCGGCGGCGGTGGCGGTGTCGCTCCAGGGCTCGCGGCGCACCTCCTCCAGGCTGGACAGGAAGGTCTCGCACTGGGTGAGGGCGGCCGGGTGGCTGCGGATCGCCTTCAGGTCGGCCAGCTCCACCCCGGGCGGCACTGCCAGCACGTGCTCCACCTGCCAGACTTCCTCGTCCACGATGTGCAGGGCGTGGTCGCAGATGAGCCGGTTCACGTCGGCGATGCTGCCGCCGATGCTGTTCTCCACCGGCAGCAGGCCGTAGTCCACCTCGCCGTCCAGCAGGGCCTTGCCCACCTCCTGGAAGGTTTCGAAACCCTGCAGCCCGGTTTCCGCGGTGCCCCGGTGGGCCAGCAGGTGCGAGGCGGCCAGGGCGCTGTAGGAGCCCGCCTGGCCCTGGTAGCCGCAGCGGATCCGCCGGCCCGGCCCCTGCCGGTTCTCGATCAGCGCCTCCTGCAGGCGCCGGGAATGGTTGAGGATCTCCTTGAGCACCCGGCGGGCGAACGGCGCCGACAGGCCCATGGCCTCGGCGTCCTGCACCCAGCTGGCCTGGATCTGCCGTTCCCGTTCGGTGTCCAGCAGGGGCTGGTCCGCTTCCGCCTGCTTCCGGGATCCCACCCGCTTCACGGCGTTGAACCGGCGGGCCAGGATCTGGATCAATTGTCGATCCGCCTCATCGATCTCCTTGCGGAAGGGATCGAGCGGATCGGAGATGGGTTTGACTGCCATGGACTGCTCCAGGGTTGGCCGCCGTTCCTGGAGGGTCTTTTGGGAAACCTGCCCGCCAGGGATGTGGCGGACGGGTTGGTGGGATGCTTCAGGCCTTGCTCAGCACGTTTCCACCACGACCAGTCCACCGCCGGTAAAAAAGCGGTAGGCGAAGGCATAGGTGAACGTGAAGCTGGACATGGAACCTCTGAAGGGCTAAGTATAGCCCGCCGGGCCGGGCCGGTCAAGCCTCGGCCTGCTCCTGGGTGGGGAAATGCCGTTCGAGCAGGCCCAGGAAGGCCACGGCCGCGGGGGAATGGGTGCGGGTTCTGGGATACACCACCCGGATGTCCCGGCCGATGGACAGGCCCCGCACCGGCGGCGAGCACAGTTCGCCCGCCTCCAGTTCCCGGGAGAGGCACATGCGCGGCAGGATGGCGATGCCGTCGCCGCCCTTGACGAAATCCTTGATGGTCTCCAGGCTGGACAGCTCCATGACGATGCCCAGCGGCACCCCTTCCCGGGCGAACAGGTCCACCAGCCGTTTCCGGCCCGGGGTCTCGGCCCGGTGGGCGACGAATTTCTCGTTGCCCAGCTGGTGCAGGATCACCGACTTGGACCGGGCCAGGGGATGCCCGGGGTAGACCACCAGGGCCAGCTCGTCGCGGAACAGCAGCCGGGAGATCAGGTCGTGCTGCACCGGGGTGAAGGACAGGAAGCCGAAGTCCACGTCCTGCTCGTCCAGCAGCGTGGAGATGCCGTTGGAGGGGCACTGGAGCACTTCGATCTTCACCGCCGGCAGCCGCTGCCGGAAGGCCTTCAACAGGGGCGGCAGCACGTAGCTGCAGACGCTTTCGTTGGCCGCCAGGCGCAGCACGCCCCGCTTGAAGCAGCGCAGCTCGTCCAGCGCCCGCCCGGCATCCTCCCGCAGCTGGACCATGCGCTTGGCGTAGCCGAGCAGGATGGTTCCGGCTCCGGTGAGGATGACCTTCCGGGAGGTGCGGTCCATGAGTTGGGTTTGGACCTCGTCCTCCAGGCGGCGGATCGCCTGGCTCACGGCCGGCTGGGAGCGGTGCAGGCTCTCGGCCGCTCGGGAAAAGCTTCCTTCCTGGGCGAGGCTTATGAGTACTTCCAGCTCTGCGAGATCCATGCGATACCACCTATGAACGTTCTGCCCGGAATGGGCGCCTGCGGATGGAGCGATCCTCAGGACGCGGCGGTCTTGTCGGCCACGTCGATGGGGTCCAGGAACGGCATGCGGGCGCGCAGATCGCGCCCCACCCGCTCCAGCTGGGAATCGCGCCCTTCGCGCCGCCGGGCCTCGAACCATTCACGCCCGCTGCGGTTCTCCTCGACCCAGGCCTTGGCGTAGCTGCCGTCCTGGATCTCCTTGAGGATCTTCTTCATCTCCTTGCGGGTCTCGGCGGTGATCAGCCGGGGGCCGCCGGTGTAGTCGCCGTACTCGGCGGTGTCGCTGATGGAGTAGCGCATGTAGCTGAGCCCGCCCCGGTACATCAGGTCGACGATCAGCTTGAGCTCGTGCAGGCATTCGAAGTAGGCGATCTCCGGCTGGTAGCCGGCTTCCACCAGGGTCTCGAAGCCGGCCTTCACCAGCTCCGAGGTGCCGCCGCACAGCACGGCCTTTTCGCCGAACAGGTCGGTCTCGGTCTCCTCGGTGAAGGTGGTCTCCAGCACCCCGGCCCGGGTGGCGCCGATGGCCTTGGCGTAGGACAGGGCCACGGCCTTGGCCTGGCCCGAGGCGTCCTGCTCCACCCCCACCAGCGCCGGCACGCCGCCGTTGCCGGTGTAGACTTCGCGCACCCGGTGCCCGGGGCCCTTGGGCGCCACCATGCTCACGTCCACGCCCTTGGGGGGCACGATGAGGCCGTAGCGGATGTTGAAGCCGTGGGCGAACATGAGGGTATTGCCGGGCTTCAGCTCCGGGGCGATGGCTTCATCGTAGAGGGCGGCCTGGCCGGTGTCCGGGGTGAGCACCATGATGGTGTCGGCCCAGGCGCAGGCGGCCCGGGGTTCCAGCACCTCGAAGCCTTCGGCGACGGCCTTGGCCCGGGAGCGGGAGCCCGCCGGCAGGCCGATCTTCACCTGCACTCCGGAATCACGCAGGTTCTGGGCATGGGCGTGGCCTTGGGAACCGTAGCCGAGGATGGCGACTTGCTTGGCGCGGATGAGGGCGAGATCAGCGTCCTGGTCGTAGTAGACAGTTGGCATTATTGCTCCTTGTTGTTAGAAAGAAACGGCGTCTTCGATTTCTTCGGAGGCCAGGGCGGCAACGCTCGAGCTGCGCTGCATGGCCACGGCGCCGGAGCGTCCCAGCTCCAGCAGGCCGTAGGGCCGCAGCGATTCCAGCAGGGCCTCGATGCGCTCCGGGCTGGCGCACACCGACAGCATCAGGCTGTCCGGACTCACGTCCAGCACTTCCGCGTTGAAGATCTGGGCCAGCTGGAACAGCCCGGGCCGGGTCTCGGCGGTGGCCCGCACCCGCATCAGGGCCAGGTCGCGCACCAGCGACGGCAGTTCGGTGAGGTCCACCACCGAGTGCACGTTCAGCAGGCGTTCCAGGAAGGCCTTGGCGCTCCGGGTGGAGTTGCTCTTCAGGTCGGTCACCAGGGTCATGCGGCTGACCAGCGGATCCAGGGTGGGGCTGACGGTGAGGCTGTGGATGTTGAACCCGCGGCGGCGGAAGGTGGAGGCCACCCGGTCCAGGACGCCGGGTTCGTTGTCGGTGGTTGCGATGAGGATGCGAAACATGGGGATCACCTCTGGGGGGGAGTGGGAAGGGAGGGTTCGTGCAGCATGTCCTGCAGGCGGGCGCCTGGAGGGATCAACGGGTAGACCGAAGCTTCCGGGTCCACCACGAATTCGATGAGCACCGGTTCGGGGCTGCTCCGGGCCTGGTCCACCGCGGTGATCGCCTCGGCCAGGGTGGTGGCGCGCAGGCCCTTCATGCCGTAGGCCTCGGCCAGCAGCACGAAATCGGGGTTGGCCATGGCCACCGCCGAGCGGCGGTCCTGGAAGAACAGGGTCTGCCACTGGCGCACCATGCCCAGGGTGCCGTTGTTGATGACCGCCACGTTGAGCTTGACGCCCTCCTGCACCAGGGTCATGAACTCCTGGGAGTTCATCTGGATGCCGCCGTCGCCGGCCACCACCCACACTTCGGCCTCGGGCCGGGCCAGCTTGGCGCCGATCGCCGCGGGCAGCGCGAAGCCCATGGTGCCCAGGCCGCCG
>JARLGP010000113.1 GCA_031292735.1 Holophaga sp. | reverse complement strand
GATGGAGCTGGCCGAGAACACGAACAACAGGAAGGCCGGGATGGAGCGCGGGCTGAAGTAGACCAGGATGGTGCTCAGGGCGATCAGGCCGATGCAGACGAAATACGGGGTCTTTCCCTGGTTGAGCAGGGCCACGAAGGAGGCGAGGGCGCGCTTGATGGATTCTTTCATCGGATCCTCCTATGCCTTCTGGGAGACTTGCTCACCGAGCAGGCCATTGGGACGGAAAATGATGACCAGGATCAGGATCAGGAACGCCACCATGTCCTTGTACTCGGCGCCGAACGCGCCGCTGGTGTAGGTGCCCAGGTAGGCCCCGGCGAAGCTCTCGACCATGCCGAGGAACATGCCGCCCAGCAGGGCGCCGGTGAGGTTGCCGATGCCGCCCAGCACCGCCGCGGCGAACGCCTTCATCCCGGGGATGAAGCCCACGAACGGGTCGATGCGGGTGAACTTCAGGGCATACATGACGCCGGCGGCGCCGCCCAGGGAGCCGCCCACCAGGAAGGTGAGCGAGATGATGCCGTTGACCCCGATGCCCATGAGCGCGGCGGTGTTCTTGTCCTGGGACACGGCGCGGATCGCCTTGCCCACCTTGGTGGCCTGCACCAGGTAGTTGAGCGCCACCAGCATGGCCACGGCGGCGATGATCACCACCACCGACTTCACCTGGATGTCGATCACCCGGGAGCCGATGCGGAAGATCGCCAGCCGGTCGTCGAAGTTCCCGAAGGTCGGGATCACCCGGTAGAACTGGCCGGTGGTGAGGCTTTCGGTCAGGCGGATGACGTCCTGCAGGGCGAACGAGACGCCGATGGCGGAAATGAGCGCCACCAGGGTGGGCGAGTTGCGCAGCGGCCGGTAGGCGATGCGCTCCACCAGCACGGCCATGCCGCCGGCGGCGGCCATGCCGATCAGCAGGGCCAGGCCCAGGTAGCCGAACGAGTTGACGGTTCCGGCCTTGGCCAGGATGCCGGCGCCGTTCAGGGCGATCAGCGATTCCACGCCGCAGAAGGCCCCGATGGCGAAGATCTCGCTATGGGCGAAGTTGATGAACTGCAGGACGCCGTAGACCATGGTGTAGCCCAGGGCGATGGCCGCGTAGACGAAGCCGATGGTCATGCCGTCGATGAGCACCTGGGGCAGGTTGCTCACGGTGTAGGCGAAGATGCCCACCCCCTGGGTGGCCCGCAGGATGTGATCGGCCCCGGAGTTCCGGCAAAGCAGGGCGAGGACGATCATGATCACCGAGCAGAGGGCGCCGGCACCCACGACAAATATCGCCATCTGGCCAATGGGCGTATATATTTGACGTAAGTCAACTGAGCCCATGAGTTTACGCATAGGGTCTCCTGAAAAAACCCCCCCCTGCTGCCAGGGGGGGGTGCGTTATAACCTGACGCCTACTGGGGAGGAGCGATGTCCAGGGTCTGGTCGATGCGGTTGGCCGCCCACTTGGCCGGGTCGGGCGAGGAAACCTGGATGATGAAATACTTGCCCTTCGCGGGATCGCCCTTGGTGTTGAAGGTGATGTTGGCGGTGACCCCGTGGAAGTTCTGCAGGGCGCGCACGGCCTTGCACACGTCGGCGCGGGCGGGCAGCTTGCCGCCGTTGGCGGTGGCGGCGTTCTCGATGGCCTTCAGCAGGATGGCGGCGCAGTCGTAGGACTGGGCGGCAAACGGCTGCGGGTTGTTGCCGAACTTGGCCTTGAAGTCGGCCATGAACTTGGCGGTGTCGGGATAGGCGGCAGCCGGGCCGGCCACGGTGGAGAAGTAGGTGCCGGCGCCCTGGAGCAGCGCGTCAGCGCCGATCTTGGCGGCGTCGGGGGAATCGAAGCCGTCGTCCGACAGACACATGCCCTTGAAGCCCTTCTGCCGGGCCTGCTTGTAGAGCACCGCGGCCTGGTCGAACATGCCGCCGAAGTAGATGCACTCGGGCTTGGCGGCGATGATGGGGGAAAGGATGGCGTCGAAGTTGGCCTTCTCCTCGGTGCCGGCGAAGCCCACCACCTTGATGCCCTGGGTGGTGGCCTCCTTCTGGAAGTATTCGGCGATGCCCTGGCCGTAGGCGGTCTTGTCCTGCAGCACGTAGGCGGTCTTGATCTTCTTGCTGGCGGCGAACTGGGCGCCCACCGAGCCCTGCACGTCGTCCCGGCCGCAGACCCGGTTCACTTCCAGGTAGCCGCGGTCGGTCACCTTGGGGTTGGTGTTGGCGGGCGAGACGTTGCACAGGTTGGCGGCGTGGTATTCCTCGGAGGAGGGAATCTGCACGCCGGAATTGTAGTGGCCGACGATGCCCAGCACCGAGGGGTCGGAAACGATGGCCTTGGCGTTGGCCACGCCGGTGTCCGGGTTGCCCTGGTCGTCGAACGGCGCCAGTTCGACCTTGAAGCCCATCTTGGTGAGCGGTGCCGACAACTGCTCGATGGCCAACTGGGTGCCGCTCTTGATGTCGCTGCCGATCACCGACATGGCCCCGGAGAGCGGGCTCTGGGTGGCGATCTTGATGGTCTTGTTCTCCTTGTCGCATCCAGCCGCAAGCAGCAGGCAGAGCGTCGCAAGAGACGGCGCAAGTAATGAGAGGGGTTTACGCATTGGCTGGCCTCCTGGGAGTGGTGGGGTTTGGATACCGGCGGGCAAGCAAGCGCTCCGCGGGCGTTGAGAAGGATTCGACCGACCCCCACGGCTGTGTGGGGAGTTCGGACAGGACACTCTGCAATGGGAGAGGGGTACGATTTCGTTGCAACATGTTTACTACGCGTGCCACGTAAATGAAAGAGATTTATACCGGGTGTGCAAAAATTTCATGAATAGTGAGCGGTGCCGACAACTGCTCGATGGCCAACTGGGTGCCGCTCCCCCTTCATTAGAAGAACAGGAGACCCGCCCCGTTACGGGCGAGGGGTCGCCTCGGCGCGCAAATTCAACAAAACTTCATCTGTCCCGGTGCATGCCGCGGATACCACGCACCCCCATGTGGGTTACGAAGCTTGGAGTGCCTTATTGCTGATCCTAATTTTCCCGGAATAGAATGCTCGACCCGGACGGCGATTCCTTCGAGGCCGTCCCCAAAGGCTGGAACCGGATCCTAAGGAGCCTCCCATGGCTGTTTCTCCCAACCCCGCACGTGGCCTGCACCCCGAATTCCAGCGCCGCCTGGACGCGGTCGTGGATGGCGCCCTCGCCGCCGAACGCATTGCCGGCACGGTCCTCCTGGCCTGCGTGGACGGCCGGGTCGTCTACCGGCGCGCCGCCGGCTTCCTGGACCCCGAGGCGGGCCGGCCCATGCGCGAGGACGCGATCTTCCGGCTGGCCTCGGTGTCCAAGGTGGTGGTGGCGGCAGCCACCCTGGCGCTGGTGGGGCAGGGACGCCTGGCGCTGGACGATCCCGCCGAAACGATCCTGCCCGCCGAGATGGGGCGCAACCACACCGGAGCCCTGCCGATCATCGGCTGGCCGGGGTGGGGCTACGGACTGGGCTTCTCGGTGCTGCTGGACCCGGAGGCCGCCGGGAGCCGGGAATCGCCGGGCACCTGGCGCTGGGGCGGCGCCTACGGGCACTCCTGGTTCGTGGACCCCCTGGCGAAGCTGAGCGTCGTCGCCTTCACCAACACGGCCCTGGAAGGCATGTCCGGCGGGCGCTTCCCCCAGGACATCTGCCGGGCGATCCATCCCTGAGCCCAGGGCCGGCTACTTCAGGCCGTGCTTGGCCTTGAAGGCGGGCCAGTCGCCCTTGAGCCGGATGAACGAAGCCACGTCGGGGCAGAGCAGGAACGGATTGGCCGCCTGCTCCCAGGCCACGGTGGAACTGGGGCGGGCCCCGTAGTCGTGGCCGGGCCAGAGGGTGGTGTGGGTCGGCCAGTCCCGGAGCAGGCGGCGCAGGCTGGCCCATTCCAGCCGGGCGTCGGCATCGCTGCCGGTGCCGCCCACCTTGCCCACGAACAGCAGGTCGCCGGTGAGGCCGGTGCACACGGGCTCGGTGAGCAGGAAGGCCAGATGGTCCGGGCAGTGCCCGGGCACGTGCCAGGCCCGCAGGGAGAAGGCGCCGAAGCCCACCTGGTCGCCGTCCTGCAGCACCTGGTCCAGGCCGCCCGGGTTGTAGGGCCCGCCCGCCACCGGTGCGCCGGTGAGGGCCTTGGCGGCGCTGTTGCCGTTGGTGTGGTCGGAATGCCCGTGGGTGTTCAGGATCCGGGTGATCCGCAGGCCCTGGGCCTGGGCCCTGGCCACCATCAGCTCGGGGTCGAAGGACGGGTCCACCAGGATCCCTTCGCCCGCCTCGCGATCGCCAAGCAGATACCCGAAATTGCGGTCTCCGCCCACACGCACCTGCTCAAAGATGAACCGCATCCGCGTCCTCCGGACTCAAGGGTACTCCATCTTGGGGATCCGTGTCCCCGGCCCGGTTCTTCGCTATCCTGGGGGGACCGAGGTGGCAATGGGGTTGGCAGCGGCAGAAGGGCGTTCACTGGCTTTTTTCGCGCCGGACGACGAAGGGGAGCGGAGCGAGCTGGAGATCGGCGGCGTGCCTTTCCCGGTGCTCACCCGGGAATTCTGGACGGCGCGCCAGCGCCAGGCGGCCAATCTCCACGAGGTGAGCTACCGGGCCTGCTACAAGCCCCAGCTGCCCAGGCTGTTCATCGAAAAGCTCACCGGGCCCGGGGAGCTGGTCTACGACCCCTTCGCCGGCCGGGGCACCACGGCGGTGGAGGCGGCCCTGCTGGGGCGCCGGGTGGCCAGCAACGACATCAACCCGCTGTCCCGGCTGCTGGCGGCGCCGCGGCTGGCCCCGCCGGATCCGGAGGCGGTGGCCGAGCGGCTGGAGCGGATTCCCATGGCCGGGGGCGGCTCGGACGGGGTGGACCTCTCCATGTTCTACCACCCCGACACCGAGGCCGAGCTGCGCGCCCTGCGGGCCTGGCTGCTGGAGCGGGAGGCGCTGGGGCTGGACGACCCGCTGGACCGCTGGATCCGGATGGTGGCCACCAACCGGCTCACCGGGCACAGCCCGGGCTTCTTCAGCGTCTACACGCTGCCCCCGAACCAGGCCGCCAGCGCCGCCAAGCAGCGGCTGATCAACCAGAAGCGGGCCCAGACGCCGCCCTACCGGAACACCCGCGAGCTGATCCTGAAGAAGACCCGCCAGCTGCTGAAGGGGCTCACCGGGCCGGAACGGGGCAACCTGCTGGCCGCGGCGGGATCGGCCCGGTTCCTCACCGGGGATGCCCGGCGCACGCCGGACCTGGCCGACGGGTCGGTGGCGCTGACGGTGACCTCGCCGCCCTTCCTGGACGTGGTGCAGTACGCCGCGGACAACTGGCTCCGGTGCTGGTTCAACGGGCTGGATGCCAAGGCCGTGGCGGCCGGCATCACCATGGCGCGCAAGCTGGAGGCCTGGACCGAGGTCATGGGGGGGGTGTTCCGGGAGTTGCACCGGGTCACCCGGCCCGGCGGCCACGTGGCCTTCGAGGTGGGGGAGATCCAGCGGGGCACCCTGCGCCTGGAGGAGGCGGTGCTGCCCCTGGGCACCGCGGCCGGGTTCCAGGGCCTGGGGGTGCTGGTGAACCAGCAGGCGTTCACCAAGACCGCGCACATCTGGGGGGTGGGCAACAACACCGCCGGCACCAATTCCAACCGCATCGTGCTTTTCAGGAAACCATGAAATCCAAAGAACTTTCTCCCCTCCTGGTGCTGGTCATGGCGGCCGCCACCGGACTGGCGGTGGGTTCCAACTACTACGCCCAGCCGCTGCTCCCCACCATCGCCCATGCCTTCGCCATCTCCCCGGCCCGGGCCGGCTTCATCGTCACCACCGCCCAGATGGGCTACGGCCTGGGCCTGCTGCTGATCGTCCCGCTGGGCGACCTGTACGAACGGCGCGGGCTGGTGGTGGGCATGTCCCTGCTCACCGTGGCGGGCCTGCTGACCACCGCCATGGCCCCGTCCATCACCCTGGTGCTGGTGGGCACGGCGCTCACCGGGCTGTTCTCGGTGGTGGCGCAGCTGCTGGTGCCGTTCGCCGCCACCCTGGCGGCGCCGGAACGGCGCGGCAAGGCGGTGGGCACGGTGATGAGCGGCCTGTTCCTGGGCATCCTGCTGGCCCGCACCCTGGCCGGGGCCCTGGCCAACCTGGGCTCCTGGCGCATCGTCTACTGGGCCGGCGCCGCGGCCATGCTGCTGGCCACGGTGGTGCTGCAGCGCGCGCTGCCCCGCTACCACGAGCCGCTGGGGCTGAGCTACCCGCAACTGATGCGCTCCATCTTCACCCTGTTCCGGGAGGAGCCGGTGCTGCGCCTGCGCGGGCTGCTGGGGGCCGCCACCTTCGGCGCCTTCAGCACCCTCTGGACCTCGGTGAGCTTCCTGCTGGCCGCGCCGCCCTACGGCTATTCCGCCGGCACCATCGGCCTGTTCGGCCTGGCCGGGGTGGCGGGCGCCCTGGCCGCTTCCGGCGCGGGCCGGCTCAGCGACCGCGGCCACGGCGCCCGGGTCACCGGCTGGGGGCTGGTGCTGCTGCTGCTGTCCTGGGGGCTGCTGGTCTTCGGCCGCGGGTCCCTGGCCGCCCTGGTGGCCGGGATCCTGCTGCTGGACCTGGCCGTCCAGGCGGTGCACATCAGCAACCAGGCCGCCATCTACCGGATCCGTCCGGAAGCCCGCAACCGGCTCACGGCAGGGTACATGACCTGCTACTTCATCGGCGGGGCGGCCTGCTCCCTGCTGTCGGCCTGGGCCTACGGCTTCAAGGGTTGGGTCGGGGTGAGCGCGGCGGGGGCGGCGGTCAGCGCGCTTGGGCTGATCACCTGGCTGGTGGCCGGGTCAGGCTCTGGCCGCCAGCCGGCGGTTGCTTCCCAGGCGCAGGATCAGCGGTAGCTGCCCAGGCGCAGGAGCCGAAGCTCCGGTGAACCCGCGGCCCGGGAGGCCTCCAGGTCGGCTTCGAACTCCGCCACCCAGTCGTTGGTCTCCTCCTGGTCCACCAGCATCTGCTGGATCCGCCAGGTCTTCTTGTCCTCGGCCGGCAGCACGTAGGTGTGCCGCGCGTTGCGGCCTTCGGGGTCCAGGCGGAAGCCGCCGTGGCCGGCGCGGTACTCCTCCATGAGGGCCTTGAGCCGGTCCGCGCTCCAGGGCTCGCCGTTCTCGTCCCCGGCTTCGGGCCCCAGCTGGAGCGCGGCCTCCTCGAACGCCAGCACCTGCAGGCTGCGCAGGAAGGTGAACACCCGGTTGCGGATGGCGGCGGTGAAGGCCTTGGCGTCGCGGGTGATGTCCCGGTCGGCCTCCTCGGCTCCGGGCGGCCGCAGCTCTTCGGTCTCGCCGCGCAGATAGTTGGGATCGCGCATCTTCTCCCACTCGTCCAGCAGGCTGGAGTCCACCTGGCGGATCAGGGCGCCCAGATACACTTCCATATCCCGCACCTGCTCGTTCTTGGCGCTGTCCGGCACGGTCTGGGCCAGCACCTTGTAGACGCTGTTCAGGTGCCGCAGCAGCAGCCCTTCGGAACGCTGGATGTCGTATTCCCGCACGTAGTCGGCGAACGAGCAGTACAGCTCGAACATCTCCCGGGCGATGGACTTGGGCCGGATGTTCTCCTCGCCCACCCAGGGGTGCCGGGCGGCGAACGCGTTGAAGGTGCCGTAGATGAATTCCCGCTGGGGCTTGGGATACTCCAGCTTCTCCAGCTCCAGCATGCGCTGCTCGTACTCGATGCCGGCCTGCTTCATCTCGGCCAGCTTCTTCTGCTTCACCCGGTCCAGCTGCTTGCGCAGGATGATCTCGGGGTTCTCCAGGATGGCCTCCACAAGGGTGATCAGGTCGAGCCCGTAGTCGGGGGCCTCCGGGTCCAGCAGGGGCAGGGTCTCCAGCAGGTATAGGGACAGGGCCTGGTTCATGGAGAAGTCGTCCTGGAGCTCCACGTTCACCCGCAGCTTGGGGCCCCCGGGGTCGTGGCTGAACGCCACGATGTCGCGCTCCACCAGGGCCCGGAACAGCTGCCAGGCGCGCTTGCGGTGGGCGTCCTTGAGCCCCTCGTAGTCGTGGCAGGCGCGGATGAGCTCGCGCATGGCCCGGCAGCCGTCGCCCTTGCGGCTGAGCACGTTCAGCAGCATGCCGTGGCTCACCTGGAAGCGCGACACCAGCCGCTCCGGCTGGGCGGCCAGGAGCCGCTCGAAGGTCTGCTTGTTCCAGTCCACGTAGTTCTTGTCGGGGGGCTGGCGCTTGACGAACTTCTTGCCGCCGGCCGCGGCCTTGGCGGCCAGCTTGAGGTTCTCGATGGCGTGCTCCGGGGCCTGGGCCACCACCCAGCCCACGTCGTCGAAGCCCTTGCGCCCGGCCCGGCCGGCGATCTGGTGGAAGTCCCGGGCGCTGAGGATGCCGGTCTTCTGGCCGTCGTACTTGCACAGCTTGGTGAACAGCACGGTGCGGATGGGCACGTTGATGCCCACGCCCAGGGTGTCGGTGCCGCAGATGATCTTGAGCAGGCCCTTCTGGGCCAGCTGCTCCAGCAGGATGCGGTACTTGGGCAGCAGCCCGGCGTGGTGCAGGCCGATGCCGTGGCGCAGCCAGCGCTTGATGTCCGGGCCGTACGGGCTGTTGAACTTGAAGCCTTCGATGGCGTGCTGGATGGCGGCCTTCTCGTCCCGGGTGCACAGGTTGAGGCTGGTGAAATCCTGGGCGCTCTGGGCTGCCTCCAGCTGGGTGAAGTGGACCAGGTAGACCGGGGCCTGGCCGTTCTCGATGAGCCGCTCCAGGGTGAGCGAAAGGGGCGAATCGGAGTAGCTGAACTCCAGCGGCACCGGGCGCAGGGTGGATTTCACCGCCACCGTGGGCAGGCCGTTGAGCCGGGTCAGCTCCTGCTCGAAAAAGCCGGTGTCGCCCAGGGTGGCGGACATGAGCAGGAACCGGGCCCGGGGCAGGGTGAGCAGCGGCACCTGCCAGGCCACCCCGCGCTCGCGGTCGGCGTAATAGTGGAACTCGTCCATGACCACGTCCTGCACGTCGGCGTCGGCCCCTTCGCGCAGGGCGACGTTGGCCAGCACCTCGGCGGTGCAGCACAGGATCGGCGCGTCGCGGTTGACCGAGGCGTCGCCGGTGGACAGGCCCACGTTCTCCGGGCCGAACTCGGCGCACAGGCCCAGCCACTTCTCGTTGACCAGGGCCTTGATGGGGCAGGTGTACACCGAGCGCCGGCCCTGGGCCAGCGACTTGAAGTGCATGGCCGCCGCCACCAGGGACTTGCCCGATCCGGTGGGGGTGTTCAGGATGACGTTCTTGTCCTCGAACAGTTCCAGGATGGCCGCTTCCTGGGCGGGGTAGAGGGTGAGGCGCTTGCCCTCCGCGTATTCCAGGAACCGGCCCAGCAGGGTGTCGCTGGAGGTGTCGCCGTCGCGGGGGATGAGATCGAACAGGGTCGGGGGCATGGGCAGGGGGGGCCTCGTACGCGGACAGGGGGTTGGGGAACGGCCTTGGGGCACCTCCTACCGTACTACCAATGGGGGCGCTGCTCGGGTCTGCCTGGCGGCCCATTGAGGATTGCCACCCGCCCCCGGCCTGAAGTGGGGTAGGATAATTGAATCCAAACGGGTGGTGCGCGTGAGTGAATTGACTGGTGACCAGGGATTTTCGATCGGTATCATCGGCGGGGGCCGGGGCGGGCTTGGGCTGCTGAAGTTCTTCGGCAACAACAAGGTGACCAAGGTGATTTTCGTGGCGGACGGCAACGACGGCGCCCTCGGCATGGCGGAGGCGCGCGCCAACGGGATCCCCACCTTCTCCGACGCCGAGGCGGCCCTGCGCGACAAGCTGCCGGACTTCCTGTTCGACACCACCGGGGACGAGGCGCTGGAAACCAGGATCAAGGAGCGGCTCCGGGGCACGCCCACCCGGCTGATCACCCCCATCACCAGCCGGATGATCGTGGACGTCCTGTCCCTGAACGCGGAAACCGTGCGGCAGGACATCTCCGGGATCGTCGAGACCATCCAGGGCGACCTGAGCCGCAGCCTGGCCACCAGCACCAGCGTGGTGAGCCGGATCAACTCGATCATGTCCAACATGCAGATGCTGGCCCTGAACGCCAGCATCGAGGCGGCCAAGGCCGGGGTCCACGGCCGCGGCTTCTCGGTGGTGGCCGAGCACCTGGGTAAGTCGGTGGATGCGGTGCGCAACCTCACCCAGGAGATCAACCAGGTGAACCAGAACATCATCCAGGTGTCCGAACGCAGCTCCACCGTGCTGGAAAAGCTGAAATGAGCGCCGCCGCCCCCAGGACCTGCGCGATCGCCGAGGCGGTCTTCGCCCGGTTCCCCGACTACCTGCGGGGCGTCCTGGTGGCCCACGGGGTGCACAACGGGCCGTCCTCGCCGGAGCTGGTGGCCCTGCTGCGGGAGGCGGAGGCCTCGGTGCGGGACCGGCTGCCGGCCGAACAGATCACCACCCATCCGCGGATCGCCTCCTGGCGCGCGGCGTTCAAGGCCCAGGGCATCAACCCCAAGGACTTCCGCTGCTCCGTGGAGGCCATGGCCCGGCGCGCGCTCAAGAGCCAGCAGCTGCCCAGCATCAACGCCCTGGTGGACATCGGCAACATCCTGTCGCTGCGCCATCTGCTGCCCATGGGCGGGCACGCCATCGATCACGCCCGGCAGGGCTACGTGCTGAGGCCGGCCACCGGGCAGGAGAGCTTCGTGCCGTTCGGCTCCGACCAGACCGAACATCCCGAGCCCGGGGAGATCATCTACGCCGAGGGCGACGTGGTGCTGACCCGCCGCTGGAGCTGGCGCCAGGCCAACCAGAGCCTGACCCTGCCGGAAACCACGGCCATCGAGTTCAACCTGGACGGGCTGCCGCCGGTGACCCGGGCCGAGCTGGAAAGCATCGGCGCCGAGCTGGCGGAGCTGGTGACCCGGCACTGCGGCGGCCGGATCCGCATGGGCATGCTCAGCGCGGCTGAGCCGAGCCTGTCGATGGAGCCGTGATCCGGGCCAGCGCCTCGCCGGCCAGCTGTTCCGCCAGTTCCAGGACGTCCTTCAGCCCATCCTGACCCAGGGTGTCCAGGTGGATGCCGCAGGCCACGGTCACCACCGCGTCCAGCCGGGCCGCGAACCTTGCGGCGAGGCTCCGGGCCAGGTCGTCCTCCTTGTGCCCCGGCAGGGTGATCACCGAGGTGCTGGCGCTGGTGCCGCCCCCCGGCGCGAGGCTGGGCCGGGCCTGGCTCACCGCCACCGCGCCGATGTGCGGCCGGTCGCCGCCGCACAGGGTCACGGCCAGGTCCCGGCCCATGGCCACGCAGGTCATGCGCACGGCCACCCGGCCCCGCTGGGCGCTGAACAGCATCGGTTCCTGGGTCATGCTTGCCTCCATGGGGGTGAAGCACCAGAATAGCGGGATGGCTGCGCAATCCACCACCCGCGATCTGGCTTCGTTCATCGACCACACCCTGCTCAAGCCCGCGGCCAGCGCGGCGGAGATCGAGCAGCTCTGCCGGGAGGCGCTGGACTACCGGTTCGCCTCGGTGTGCGTGAACGGCTTCTGGGCGCCCCGCTGCCGCCCGCTGCTCCAGGGTTCCGGGGTGAAGCTGTGCTGCGTGGTGGGCTTCCCCTTGGGCGCCATGGCGCCGGCGGCCAAGGCCTTCGAGGCGGCCGACGCGGTGGCCGCCGGGGCGGACGAGATCGACATGGTCATCAACCTGGGCGCGCTCAAGTCCGGGGAGCCCGAGACCGTGGAGCGGGACATCCGGGGGGTGGTGGAGGCCGCCCGGGGCCGGGCGGTGAAGGTGATCCTGGAGACCGGCCTGTTGAGTGAGGCGGAAAAGGTCCTGGCCTGCCAGCTCAGCCAGCGGGCCGGCGCCGCCTTCGTCAAGACCGCCACCGGCTTCGTCACCGGCAGCGCCGCCACCGCCGAGGACGTGGCGCTGATGCGCAGGACCGTGGGGGCCGCCCTGGGGGTGAAGGCCTCCGGCGGGATCCGCAGCCGGGAGGATGCGGAACTCATGATCGCCAGCGGCGCCAGCCGGCTGGGGACCAGCTCGGGCATCGCCATCGTCACCCGGGCCTGACGGCTCAGGGCAACGTCATCAGGGCCTGGATCTCCTGGATGGGGAGCACGGTGGCGTTGGGCGCCAGGGGGTAGCTTTCGGTGGCCTGGCAGACCACGACGCCCTGGGCGCCGATGTCCTCCAGCGCCTGCCAGAAGCCCCGGGTCGGGGCGGGCGCCTTGGTCAACTTGACCTCGATGCCCAGGGGCTTCAGGTTGCCGGGGCGCTCCAGCACGAGGTCCAGTTCCGCGCCGGCGCTGGTGCGATAGAAGGTCGGCCGCCAGGAGGCGGGCACGGCGGCAAGGATCTGTTCGATGACAAAACCTTCCCAGGAAGCGCCGGCGGAAGGGTTGCCCAGCAGGTCCTCCATGCTGCGCACGCCCAGGAGCGCGTGCAGCAGGCCGCTGTCCCGCACGTAGACCTTGGGCTGCTTGACCAGCCGTTTCCCCAGATTGGCGTGGAACGGCTGGAGCTGACGGACCATGTAGGTGTCTTCCAGGACATCGAGGTAGCGCCGGACGGTCGGGGCTGAGATGCCCAGGCTCACGGCCAGCCGGGAAGCGTTCCAGAGGCCTCCGTGACCATGGGCGATCATCTGCCAGAAGCGCCTCAGTTGCGCTGGCGGGAGCCGCAGCCCCAGCAACGGGATGTCCCTCTCCAGGTGGGTCATGATGAACGAATCACGCCAATCCATGGAGGCGGCGTTCGATCCCGCCAGGAAACTGTCCGGGAACCCGCCGCGCAACCACAAGGACTGGAAAGCTTCGGGGCCCACTTCCCTGAGCTCCAGGGGGCCAAGTTCCAGAAACCGGATTCTTCCGGCCAGGCTTTCGGAAGCCCCCTGCAGCAGGTCAGGAGAGGCCGATCCCAGGACCAGGAACCGGCCGGGGCGGCGGTCTTCGTCCACCAATGCCCGGAGCAGCTGGAAAAGTTCGGGAATCCGCTGGATTTCGTCCAGCACCACCAGGTGCTGGCGGTGCTGTTCCAGATAGAGTTCGGGGTCCGCCAGCTTCCTCTGGTCCGAAGGCCGTTCGAGGTCCAGCCGGATGGCATCCGCTCCTGCTTCTCTGGCCACCTGCCGGGCCATCGTCGTCTTCCCCACTTGCCGGGCGCCCACGAGGCCGACAACTGGAAATTGTTCCAAGGATTCCTTGAGAATGGGTTGGATGGACCGGATGATCATCCTAGCAATCTGAACGGTTGATGTTCAAATTGCAAGGATGATTTCGGGTCGGACTAGCTTTCCCTCAGCAGCGCCAGCAGGGTCTGGGCGTCCAGGCTGGCGGCCATGGCGCTTTCGCTGAGGATGTCGTCGGCCAGCTGGCGCTTGTGCTTGTGCAGGCCCAGGATCTTCTGCTCCACGGTGCCCTTCAGCACCAGCCGGTAGACCGTCACCGGGCGGGTCTGGCCGATGCGGTGGGCGCGGTCGCTGGCCTGGTCTTCCACGGCGGGGTTCCACCAGGGATCCATGTGGATGATGTAGTCGGCCGCGGTGAGGTTGAGGCCGGTGCCGCCGGCCTTCAGGCTGATGAGGAACAGCTCGCCCTCCCCGGCCTGGAACGCCTTCACCGCCGCGGCGCGCTTGCGCACCGGGGTGCTGCCGTCCAGGTACTGGTAGGTCACCCCGCGCTCGTCCAGGGCCTGGCGCAGCAGGCCCAGGTGGTCCACGAACTGGCTGAACACCAGGGCCCGGTGGTCGCTTTCGCGCAGCTCGTCCACCAGGTCCAGGAACGCCTCCAGCTTGCTGGAGGGGATGCCCAGGCCGGGCTGGACCAGGGCCGGGTTGCAGCAGGCCCGGCGCAGCCGCATGAGCGCGGCCAGCACCTGCAGGGTCTGGCCGGGGCCGCCGTCCAGGGCGTCCAGGCTCTGGCGGCGCAGGGCCTCCAGGAACGCGGCTTCGGCCTCGCTCGGCTCCAGCTCCAGGACGATCTCGGTGCGCGGCGGCAGCTCCTTGAGCACCTGGGCCTTGGTGCGCCGGAGCAGGAACGGCGAGACCATGCGCCGCAGCCGGCTCAGGGCGTGGCCGTCCTGGTCCCGCTCGATGGGCTCCTGGAACCGCTTGCGGAACTGCTCGATGGTGCCCAGCAGGCCGGGGTTGAGGAAGCGCATCAGGTTCCACAGCTCGGCCAGGTGGTTCTCCACCGGGGTGCCGGAAAGCACCAGGCGGAACCCGGCCTGCAGGTCCATCACCGCCTGGCTGCGTTTGGTGAGGGCGTTCTTGATGTTCTGGCCTTCGTCCAGCACCACGGTGCTCCAGGGCACCCGCTGCAGCCGCTCGGCCTCCAGCGGAAGCAGGCCGTAGCTGCAGAGGAAGATGTCGAAGGGCGCGGCGCCCTGCAGGGCGGCTTCGCGGTCGCCTTCGCCGAAGCGCTTCACCTTCAGCCCGGGCGCGAAGGTTTCGGCCTCGCTCTCCCAGTTGGCGCAGACGCTGGTGGGGGCCACGACCAGGGCGGGACCGTCGGCGGCCCGCGCCAGCAGCAGGGCCAGGGTCTGCACGGTCTTGCCCAGGCCCATGTCGTCGGCCAGGCAGGCGCCCAGGCCCGCCCCGGCCAGCCGGCGCATCCACTGGTAGCCTTCCAGCTGGTACTGGCGCAGCTGGGCCTGGAAGCCGTCGGGCAGCTGCGCCTCGGGGCCCATGGCCCCCTGCAGCTGCTGGAGCATGCCCTTCCAGGCCTGGTCGCTGTGGAACGCGCCCAGCTCTTCGCTGAGCCCGTCCAGGGCCAGGGCGCTGAGGCTGTGCAGGCGCAGGCCTTCGCCGTGCTCCTCGCCCAGGGCGCGCAGGTCGTCCAGGCGCCGGCGGAA
This sequence comes from Holophaga sp., assembly GCA_031292735.1. The sequence continues at coordinate 37,673 of JARLGP010000113.1, read as the reverse complement.
GGTTTCGGCCAGGGCGTAGACCCGGCCGTCGCCCAGCTTCACGAAGCGGCTGCCGCCCTTTTCGGTGGCGCTGAGCAGCTCCTGCAGGTTGGCCACCCGGTCCTGGTCCAGCTTGAGCTCGCCCTGGGCGTCGAACCAGTTGCCGTTGCGCTTCACGGTCAGGCTCATGGACTCCAGGCCCAGGGTGCGGGGCGGGCTCAGCCGGCCGCCCTCCGGCCACTGCACGGTGACCAGGCCCTTGGCCGCCTCCAGTTCCAGCAGCAGGTTCATGCAGCGTTCCGGGTCGTCCAGCATCCATTCGCTGCGCCCCTCGTCCAGGGGCAGGGTGGGCAGGGCGGTCAGCAGGGCTTCGGCGGCGGCGGTCTCGGCTGCCAGGTCGCGGGCCACCAGGCGCATCTCGCCCTGGCGCTCCAGCATGAGGTTGGACCCGCCTTCGCCGGGCACGTGGTAGCCGCAGCCGGCCAGCGGCTCCACCCGCATCTGGGCCTTCAGCCCCTGGTGGAACGGCATGAGCAGGAGGAAGATGCGCGGATCGCCCTCCACCCGGGTCAGGCCGGCCTTGCGGGCCGCCTCGTCCTTCACCGCCATGTCCGAGTGCACCGTCACCATCGGCGCCACCGCGCGCAGCGCCTGCAGCACCTGGGTCTCGGCGCCGACCGGCACGCACAGGCCGTCGCCCAGGATCTCGGCCAGCTTGCGGTGGGCGGCGGTGATGGTGATGATCCGCACCCGGAACAGGCCCTCGGCCTGGGCCATGACGTCGCCCTCCTGCAGGGGCGGATTCAGGCGCAGCTCCATCACCTTGCCCTTGCGGGTCACGTGCAGCTCCGGCTGGCCGGCCACCACTTCCATGCGGGTGGCGGCGTCCACCTCGGTCTCGCTCCAGAACACCAGCGGGTGGCCCACCAGGGCCTGCAGCGCGGCGTCGAAATTGAGCTCGTGGCCGCGCCAGTTCTCCCGGATGCAGCTGATCAGGGCCTGGTCCTGGGGCAGCAGGAAGCTCCAGCTGCGGCCCTCTTCCTTGAGCCGCTTGAGCGAGATGGCCTTGCCGCGGGTCCACTGGCCCTTGGCGTCCCGGCGCTGCTCCCGGGGCTCGATCACGTAGGGGGCGCGGGCTTCGGGGTCGCGCCACACCCACCAGGCCAGGCGCCCCGGGCGCTTGCTGGTCATGGGCTTGGCCAGGCCGTGCAGGTCCTCCAGGGCCTTTTCCCAGGTCTCGCTGTGCGGCACCAGGTCCAGGAACGGGAAGGGGGCGGCGCTGATGCCGCCCTTGGCGCGCCGGTGCAGCTCGGTCAATTCGCGCTGGAACAGGCCCAGGGGCAGCCCGGCCAGGGAGGCCTGGGTGGCTTCCAGGGCGTCCAGGTCCAGCCGCTCGGCGCAGAGGTAGGCGCACAGCGCTTCCACGAACCCGGCCAGGGCGGTCGGCCGGGTCGGCTCGGTGCGGATGGGGCCCAGCTCCCCGGCCCGCAGCAGCCCCTGGCGCCGAAGCAGCAGGCGGTGCAGCGGCTCGTGCAGGCAGGACAGGGGATCGGCCTCCTGGCGGCGCTCCAGCAGCTCCAGCCGCTCGGCGGCGTCCGGCAGGCCCTGGCCGTCCTGGCGGCCGATGCAGGCCAGGATGCAGAACAGGTCCATGAGGCCCGGAAGGTGCACCGCCTTGCGCCGGGGGCCCTTGCCCAGGTCGGCCAGCACCGCCTCGAAGCCGGCCGCGGCCGCGGAACGGTCGCCCTGGGCCAGCTCCAGGACCGACTGCAGCAGGACGATGGGGGTGAGCGCGCGCTGGGCCGGGCTGAGCCGGTGCAGCAGCGCTTCGGCCTCCTCCAGCCGGCCCTCCAGGATCAGGTATTCCAGCATGGGGCCCAGCGGGCTGGGCCGGGTCCGGCTGCGGGCTTCCAGCCAGGCGTGGAAATCCGGGTTGGACCGCTCGTACACCACCTGGTCGTGCAGCAGGGCCCAGGCGGCGAAGCTCTGCTGGGTTGCCGGCAGGGCCTCGAACCAGGCGGGGTCGAAGGGCTGGCCGCAGATGATGGCCAGGGGGTCGCGCTGCTCCAGGGCGGCCCGGTGGGTGTGGCGCAGTCGCTCCTGGGCCGGCAGCCAGTCTTCCGGGCGGCCCTCCAGGAAGGCCAGCCGGAAGGCGGCCAGGTCCCGGCCCAGGCTGTCCAGCAGCAGTTTGCCGGAATCGTAGCTGGCCTGGCCGGCGGCGGCCAGGGCCTTGAGCTGCCCCTTGCGGTGGGCGCGGCGGCACACCGCCTCCAGGGCGGCGGGGGTGAGGGTCCAGAAGCCGTTGTTCACCTCCCGGGCCAGGCCGGCGTCGCGCAGCTGGTTCAGCACCGGCACCATGGCCGCGGGGTTGCGGATCCAGGGCTCGGCCTGGGGCGCCACCCGGGACCGCACCAGGGTCTGGGCCAGATGGCTCCGGGCCGAAGGTTGCCCGATGGCGCCCATGGCCATGAGGAGGGCTTCGGAGAGGGGGCGGAGCTGGTCGAGCTCATGGTCGTTGACCCAAAGAACAGGCATCCGATCAGGTTATCGGCTCCTGGCGGTTTTCGCATTGGGGAATCCGCCGATGCGGCGTGATTTCCCGCTCGTGCGCGCCCTTGTCCCTTTGCTTGCAATAAATTAGGACGCGCTATGCTATTCGGCCGGAGTCCCCTTGACCAGCGCCGACCCCCCTCCGATCCAGCCCGACGACCTGCGTTCCCGTCCCCGGGGCCCGCTGGGCAGCTCCTTCGTGCCCGGCCTGGTGCACGAGCTGCGCAACTTCAGCTTCGGCATTTCCGGGAGCCTGGACGCCATGCAGGCCCGGCTGGGCACCCGGGACGAGGCGGCCAGGTACCGCGAGGTGATGCGGGCCAGCCTGGACCGGCTGAACGCGTTCCTGGACGAGCTGGGGGACTACGGCGACCCCAAGGCCCCGGCCTGGGCCGAGGCCAGCCTGGAGCTGGTGCTGCGGGAGGCGGTGGAGCGGCACCGGCCCCGGGCCCTGGAGGCCGGGGTGGAGCTGCGGCTGGAGCTGGCGCGGCCGCTGCCGCCGATCCGGGCCGATGCCCGGGGCCTGGGCCAGGCCTTCTCACGGCTGGTCGGGCTGAGCCTCGGCCAGCAGGGCCCCGGCGCCCGGGTGACGCTGTCGGCCGCCGCCGGCATCCAGGAGGACCGGATGGTGATCCGTGGCTGCCTGGAAAGTCCCGGGCTGGAGCTGCCGGGGGTGGACCTGTCCCGGCTGTTCGAACCCTTCTACTACCGCGCCTCGGGCTTCGGCCGGCTGGCCCTGCCGGTGGCCAGGCGGGTGCTGGAAAGCCACGGCGGCAGCCTCGCCGCGCGGGGGCATCCGGGCGGCGGGGTGTGCCTGGACTTCACCCTGCCGGCGCTGCAGGCTCACGACTGATCGAGGTGGCCATGGCCAAACCGAAAATCCTGGTGGTGGATGACGAGGCGGCCATCCGCTTCGCCATCCGCGATTTCCTCGAGCAGAACGGCTACGAGGTGGACGAGGCGGGCACCTGCGCCGACGCCGAGGCCAAGTACCGCCGGAACGTGTACGACCTGGTGAGCCTGGACTTCGCGCTGCCGGACGGCAACGCCCTGGACCTGCTGCCCCGGCTCAAGGCGGTGGACGCGGGGGTGCCCATCATCCTGCTCACCGCGCACGGCAGCATCGAGCTGGCGGTGCGCAGCATCCAGCTGGGGGCCGAGCAGTTGCTGGTGAAGCCGCTGAACCTGCCGGCCCTGCTGCTGGTGCTGGACCGCACCGTGGAGAACCAGCGCAACCGGCGCAAGGAGCTGGCCAACGCCACCCGCGACCAGCCCCGCCGGGCGCTGGACCTGTTCCTGGGCCTCAGCCCGGCCATCCGCAGGATGGAAGAGCAGGCGCGCCGGGCCGCCGGGGCGGAAAGCCCGATCCTGGTCACCGGCGAGACCGGAACCGGCAAGAGCGAGCTGGCCCGCTGGCTGCACCGGCACAGCTCCCGGGCCTCGGAGGCGATGCTGGAGCTGAACTGCGGCGGGTTCACCCGGGAATTCCTGGAGACCGAACTGTTCGGCCACGAGAAGGGGGCCTTCACCGGCGCGGTGATGGCCAAGGTGGGCCTGCTGGAGGCGGCGCACCGGGGCACGGTGTTCCTGGACGAGATCGGCGACATGGATCTGCAGATCCAGCCCAAGCTGCTCAAGGCCCTGGAGGAGAAACGGTTCCGCCGGCTGGGCGAGGTGCACGACCGCAAGGTGGATTTCCGGCTGATCGCCGCCACCCACCAGAACCTGGAGCGGCTGGTGCATGAGCGGCTGTTCCGGGCCGACCTGTTCTACCGGGTGAGCGCCATCCAGCTGGTGATGCCGCCCCTGGCGGAGCGGGTGGAGGACATCCCGGCCCTGGCCCAGAACCTCATGAACCGGCTAACCGACGAATGGGGCCGGGACCCGGTGCTGTTCACCAAGGCCGCCCTCCTGCAGCTGCAGAAGCACGCCTGGCCCGGCAACATCCGCGAGCTGCGCAACGTGCTGGAACGGGCCCTGCTGGGCGCCACCGGATGCAGCATCCAGGACACCGACCTGGATTTCGCCAGCAGCCCGCGCACCGGGCCCGAGGCGCCGCTGGACTCGCACCTGACCCTGCGCGAGGTGGAGCGCAACCACATCAGCAACGTGCTGCGGGAAGAGGGGGGGCACGTGGAGCGGACCGCCAAGCGCCTGAACATCCCGCGCAGCACCCTCTACCAGAAGATCAAGGCCCACGGGCTGGAGCCCCTGAGGTAGCTTTTTTCTTGGCGGGATCCAGCCACGGATGGCTTATGCTTTAGCCCCAATCCCAGCCCCCGAGTGGGTGACAAGGAGACCCGGATGAAACTACTGGAGCAGATCCTCAGCGGGAAGCGTCGCCGCCTCATCTCCGTGGGGCCCGACGACACGGTGTTCCAGGCCCTGAGCCTGCTGGCCCAGTTCGACATCGGCGCCCTTCTGGTGCTGGAAGGGGGCAGGCCGGTGGGCATCTTCTCCGAGCGGGACTTCGCCCGCAAGGTGGTGCTGCTGGGGCTGGATTCCAACGACACGCCGGTGCGCGAAGTGATGAGCGACAAGGTGATCTACGTGACCCTGGCGCATACCGTGGAGGAGTGCATGGCGATCATGACCGACCGCCACATCCGGCATCTGCCGGTGCTGGCGGAAGACGGCTCGGTGGCCGGCTTCCTGTCCATCGGCGACCTGGTCAAGGAGACCATCTCCGAGCAAACCTTCATCATCGAACAGCTGGAACACTACATCTCCCATTGAGCCATGCGGCGAATTCCAGGACAGAAGTCCTTGCCGGAACCCCTCGCGGTACTGTCCAATGACTTAGAGAGCCCGCCTTGTCCCAGCGGTTCTGAACTGGAACGAAAGCCGCAGCCATGAACTGGATCACCCCATTCTCGCTCGCTCCGGGCGACCGTTCCCATGCCAGGACGATGCATACCGCGCTGGTGCAGGACCTGTACCAGCGGAACCGGGTGCCGGCGCTGACCCATCTGGTCTTCATCGTCGTGCTGCTGGTGATCCTCAAGGAGCAGTTATTCGTCCTGGCCTGGCTCGGCTGGCTGTTCGCGGTCCTGGCGCTGGTGGCCCTGGGCCGGACCGCCCTGGTGTTCGGCGGGGAACGGCTGGACCGGAAGTACCGCCACCTGAACCGCCGCTTCGCCCTGTTCACCGTGGCGGGAACCGCGGTGGGACTGCTTCTGGGCGGGATGGTGCTGGCCGTGATGCCGTTCCTGGAACCCGGCCAGTTCCTGCTGGTGACCCTCTGCCTGGTGGGGCTCTGCTCCCTGGGCTGCATCACCATGGCCGGAAGCCCGGTGAGCTTCGCGGCCACCATGATCCCCACCCTGGGCGCCCTGGCCCTGGCCGGATTCCGCCACCCCCCGTTCGGCATGGGCTACCTGTTCTCCATCGCGGTGGTGGTCTACATGGCCGCGCTGGTGGCCACCGCGCTGAACGTCCACCACTCCCTGTTCAGCACCCTGCTGCTCACCCAGCGGCTGGAGGACCTGGCCCTGCGGGATCCTCTGACCGGCCTGCGCAACCGCCGCTACCTGCAGGAATTCATGCAGGAGGAGACGCCCCGGGTGCTGCGCCGCTGGCTGCTCAACGAGGGGGAGATCCTCCACCGGCGGAGCATCAGCCTGATCCTGGTGGACCTGGATCTGTTCAAGCACGTCAACGACGAGCACGGCCATCCGGCCGGGGACGCGGTGCTGCTGCAGGTGTCCAGGCTGCTCAAGGAGATCGTGCGCAAGCCGGACCTGGTGCTGCGCTGGGGCGGGGAGGAGTTCCTGATCCTGGCCCTGGATTCCGACCGCATCTCCCCGCCGGTCATCGCGGTGCGGGTCCACGAGCAGATGGCCAGGCACGCCTTCGTCCTGCCGGGCGGTCAAACCATTCGCCAGACCTGTTCGGTGGGCTACGCCATCTACCCCTTCCATCCCGACCGGCCCGAGGGGCTGGGCTGGGAGCAGGTGTTCCGGCTGGCCGACCAGAGCCTGTACGGGGCCAAGGACCAGGGGCGCAACCGGCTCCAGGGGATCCTGCCGGGCCCGGCCGACCCGGACGCCATCGTGGCCGCCCTGCGGGAACCGGATCCGGATTTTCCCAAGGCCCTGGAGGCCGGTTTCATCGAGATCGGGTAAGCTGGCGGCATGAGCCTGTTCTCCCTTGAAAAGGCCCTGGGGCTGCTGGTGATGCCGGTCGGCCTGATCTGGCTGCTGATCCTGGGCGGGGCGGGGTACTGCCTGCGCCGGCGCCAGCGGGGGCCCGCCGCGCTGCTCCTGGGCATCGCCCTCCTTTATGGCTGCGCCGGCAACCGCTACCTGGCCGCCGCCCTGATCGGCAATCTGGAACGGCGCGTGCCGCCCGTGGAGGTGGCGGAGCTGCAGCCCTTCGACGCGGTGCTGGTGCTGGGCGCCGGCAGCGAAGAGGATGCCGCCGGGCGGCCGGAGCTGGGGCAGGCCGGGGACCGGGTCTTCCTGGCGGCCCGGCTCTGGCATGCCGGGAAGGCCCGGATGCTGGTGGCCAGCGGGGCGGCCCGGGACGGGATCAAGGGCTTCCGGGACGGCGGCCAGGAGACCCGGGCCCTGTGGCAGGCCGTGGGCATTCCGGATAGCGCCACCCTCGCGGTGCCGGAACCCTGCTGGAACACCCGCGACGAGATCCGCGCCTACGTGCGGCTCCAGGCCCAGTACCGGTGGCGGCGGGTGGGGCTGGTGAGTTCCGCCTCCCACCTGCCCCGGGCCATGGCCATCGCGGCCCGGGCCGGCCTGGCCGTCACCCCCCTGGGCGCCGACCGGGTGGGGCGCAGGCGCCGGTTCGAGCTCCAGGGGCTGGTGCCCCAGGGCATCGCCCTGGAGACCACCCAGCGGGCCTGCTGGGAATACCTGGGGCGCTGGCTGGGACGATAGTCAGGGGGCTTCCACCAGCCGCCAGGTCTCGTTGCCGGCGCCCCGGCTCCAGGTCCAGGTGCCCACGGGGTTCCCGGGCTTGTAGGGGCCGTTGCCCAGCACGTTGAGGTTCTGGGCGTGGCTGTAGGCGGGACGGATGGCGCAGTTGCTGGCGCGGGAACCGGTCAGGGTCCACTGGGTGTGATCGTCGACGATGGTGCGGTGCCAGAGGGTGACGGGGCCGCCGTTGCCGGCGCCGGCCCCGGCGGCCTTGCCGCTCTGGACGTTGACCAGGCCCACCCGCTCCACCGTGCCGTGCTCGTCCTTGTACTCCGCCAGGTACCAGAGCTGGCTCACATCCCCCGGGCGCAGGGTGTCCACGATGAGGCCGCCGTCGGGGGCCTTGGGATTCACCGACAGCACCAGGTCGCCCGGCACCCGGGAGTAGACCAGATACTTCTTCTGGCGCGCCAGCGACGGCAGGGCCGGAAGATCCCCTTGCAGTTCCGAACGCTTGCCGACTCCCTCGCAGGGCATGCCGTTGAACAGCTTCCGGAGGAACGGCGAGACCGCCTTGAAGATGGTCCGCTGGGTGGTGGCTGTGGCGCGCCGCTTGAAATCGGAAAACGGCTCACCGGTGATATCCACGGCCGCCGAAGCCGAGTTGGTCTTGTGGGTGCCCAGCCGGCCCTGGTAGAGGGTCCAGGCCTCCTTGCCGACCAGCCGGCCGTTCACCTTGCCGAAGACCCGGAAGCTGTCGGGCAGGGTCCATGGGCGCCAGACCGGGCCGTCCCTGGAGATGATGTCCACCACCGCCGCCGCCTTCAGGTCTTCCAGGACGATCCAGTCTTCCGGGTTCTTGCCCTTGCCGTTGTAGACCCCGTGGGAGTTGAGCGCCAGCCGGAGCTGGATGTGGGTATCCCCGGTCCAGTCCAGGTCGCCGGGCAGGTAGCGGTGCTGGTCGCCGTGGGCCTCGGTCTTCACCTGGATGACCGAGGCCAGGTCCGGGGTGAGCTGGATGTCCACGCCCTCCCAGTCGCCTTCATGCTCGGCCATGGTCTGCATGGTGTAGTTGAAGCCGCCGATGAAGGAGCGCATGGACTGGGCTCCGTTGTAGCCGAACAGGAAGTTGTAGCGGAGGTTCACGTAGGAGGCGTCGCCCGGGATCTGCACCGATACGTACATCGGGGCGGTCACCACCAGGTTCGGCCGGGTTCCGGTGACATCGCCGCCCTTGACCTTGGGATTGGCCGGATCGTACTCGATCCGCCAATCGGGCCCGAGCCTGGCCAGGTCGGCCGGGGTGCGGATCGGCCTGGGGGGGCCGATCCGGTCGGTCTCCTTGGCGCCCACCCGGAACGCCTTGGCCCCCAGGAACAGCTCTTCGGCGGTGCTGGGGAAGTAGCGCTCCGATGGGTGGAAACGGACTTCCGGCGACCATTTGGCGAGCACCGCCTGGTTCACCTTGGCGCGCAGGGTGGAGGCCGCCACGGGTTCGGCCGCGGCGGGCCGGGCGCCGAGCAGGGCCGCGACCAGCAAGGCGGCCAGGGGATGGAGCCACGGGCTCATCCAGGAATGGGAGGGGACGCACGCTGGTGTTCTCATCGTGCTGAAATAATAATTATTAATAACTACCTGTCAAGGCGGACCGGTCACTCGCCCAGCAGCGCCAGTTGTTCCGGGCCCTGCAGGATCTGGCCCGGCGCCACCCGCAGGGCCAGCACCCGGCCCTTCCGGGGCGCGGCGATCTCGAATTGCATTTTCATGGATTCCAGCACGAACAGCAGCTGCCCCGGTTCCACCGGGTCCCCGGCGGCCACGTGGACTTCCAGGACCTTCCCGGCCATGGGCGCCAGCACCGGGCCCAGGGCCGCCTGCCCGCCTCCGGCGGGCCGGGCGGTGGGATCCTCCAGCACCAGGGTTTCCCCGAACAGGCTCAGGGCCAGATCCGAACCCGGCAGCCGGCAGGCGATGAAGCTCAGCTCCGGCGCCTGGCAGCCCAGGGCCTCCTCCAGGCCCCGGCCCCGCTGATGCGGGCCGTGCGGCCCGGCCAGCAGCGCCCCCAGGCCGGGGCCGCGCAGGGTGAAGCGATGCTCGCCCGTCCGGTCCAGGGTGAAGCCCGGCTGGTCCCGCCCGCCGCCCAGCTTCAGCTCCGGGTGGTCCAGGGCCTGGAAGCGTCCGGCGGGGCCCCGGGCCGGGGCCATGCCGCGCAAGGCGCCGGCCAGCGCCTCCCGGAACCCCGGCGAGGCCAGGAATGCCAGGCAGGGGGCGGGCAGCAGCGGGGCGTTCAGCTCGGCCAGGTGGTCCTGGATCCAGCGGGTGGAAAGCTCCGCGGCCAGGAAGTCGGGGGCCCGGCAGATGGCCTGGAGCAGCGGCAGGTTGGTGAGGGTGCCCAGGACGGTGAAGGCTTCCAGGGCCGCGCCCAGGCGGGCCACCGCGGCGGGCCGGTCGGGGCCCCAGACCACCAGCTTGGCGATCAGGGAATCGAACTGGGCGTCGACCCGGTCGCCCTGGGCCACTCCGGAATCCACCCGGATGCCCTCGCCCCGGGGCTCCCGGTAGACCTGCAGCGGGCCCGGGGTGGGCAGGAAGCCGTTGCGCGGATCCTCGGCCAGGATGCGCGCCTCCAGGGCCACGCCGCGGGGCTCGGGCGGGGCGAACCGGCCGGGGTCGCCCAGGGCGGCGGGCCAGCGGCCCTCGGCCAGCTCCAGCTGGGCCTGGACCAGGTCCAGGCCGAAGGCCAGCTCGGTGACCGGGTGCTCCACCTGGATGCGGGTGTTCACCTCCAGGAAATACCAGGCCCGCTCCGGGTCCAGCAGGAATTCCACCGTGCCGGCGCCCCGGTAGCGGGTCTCCCGCACCAGGGCCAGGGCGGCCCGGCCCAGGGCCGCGCGCAGCTCCGGGTCCGCCGCGGGGCTGGGCGCCTCCTCCAGCACCTTCTGGTGCCGCCGTTGCAGGGAACATTCCCGCTCGCCCAGGAACACCCCGCCGCCCCGGCCGTCGCCGAACACCTGGATCTCCACGTGCCGGGGCGCCTCCAGGTAGCGCTCCACGAACACCGCGCCGTCGCCGAAGGCGGCCCCGGCTTCCAGGGCGGCCCGGCGCACCGCTTCCGGCAGGGCGCCGGCCTCGGCCACCACCCGCATGCCCCGGCCCCCGCCGCCGCCGCTGGCCTTCACCAGGAATGGGGCGCGGATGCCCCGGCCGGCCAAGGCGCCGGCCCACTGGTCCGGCGGGAGCGCCGCCAGCTCGTGGGACAGCAGCGCCTCCAGCACCGGCACGCCGCAGGCCTTGGCCAGCGCCCGGGCGGCCTCCTTGCGGCCCAGGGCGCGCATGCTGGCGGGGCTGGGCCCCACGAAGCCGATGCGGGCGTCCTCCACCGCCTGGGCGAACTCGGCCTGCTCGGACAGGAAGCCGTAGCCCGGGTGCAGCAGGGTTCCACCCCACTCCAGGCAGGCCGCCACGATCCCCGGGATGTCCAGGAAGCTGGCCACCGGCAGCACCGCGTCCGCCTCCCGGCGCACCCGGGCGCCCTCGTCCTGGGCGGTGGAGACGACCGCCACCTGGTAGCCCATGGCCCGGCCGGCGCGCAGGATGCGGCGGGCGATCTCGCCCCGGTTGGCGATGACCAGGCGCCTGGCGGTCATGGCGCCTGCCAGGGCGTGGCGGCTTTCAGGAAGAAGGCCTGCAGCCCGGCCTGGCCTTCGCTGGAGACCCGGGCCGAGGCGATGGCGCCGGCGGTGATCTCGCACAGCTCCGGCCCGGGCAGGGGCGCCAGGCGCAGCATCAGCTCCCGGGTGGCGCGGGCGGCCCGGGGGCCGGCGCGCAGGAATTCCCGCAGCACCCGGGACAGGGCCTCCGCGCCGGATTCCCCGGCCGGCACCAGCCGCTGCACCAGGCCCATGGCCAGGGCCTCCGGGGCCTCGATCCGGCGTCCGCTGAGCATGAGCGGGGCGGCGTGGGCCAGGCCGAGGCGGCGCACCAGGTACGGGCTGATGACCGCCGGCACCAGGCCCAGGGTCACCTCCGGGGTGGCGAACACGGCCGACGGGTCGGCCAGGACGAAGTCGCAGCAGGCCGCCAGGCCCAGGCCGCCGCCGATGGCCGCGCCCTGGACGTAGCCCAGCACCGGCAGCGGGAACCCCGCCAGCAGCCGGAACATCCGGCCCAGCTCCCGGGCCTCCTCCAGGTTGCGCTCGGCGCCGGCCGTGGCCTGCTCGCGCATGGTGGCCAGGTCCGCCCCGGCGCAGAACACGCCGCCCTGGCCCTCCAGCAGCAGCAGCCGGTCGCCGGGCCGCGCCGCCAGCACCTCCAGGGCCCGGATGAGCTCCTGGACCATGGGCGTGTTGAAGGCGTTGCGCACCCGGGGCCGGTCCAGCACCAGGCGCGCCACCCCGTGGGCCAGGGCCTCCGCCCGCACCGAGGCGCCGGCCAACAGGGTGGCCTCCACCGGAAACCGGGCCAGGACGGTCATGCCAGTTCGCCCGGGCAGGGCTGCGACTCGGCATCGATGGTGGCCAGCAGGGCCTCGGGCAGCTCCACCGGGCAGCGCAGCAGGGCCTGGGCCAGGGTCTTGCCCTGGGCGTCCAGGTTCAGGCTCAGGGTGCCGCCGCCGCCCAGGGCTTCTTCCAGCAGGAAGTTCAGGGCCCACAACAGGGGCACCGGGTGACGGGTCACGGCCCCCCGGCAGTGGCCGCTGAACCAGGCCTGGACCCTCGGGGCGTCGATGTGGTCGCGCATCCAGGCGTAGCACTCCGCAGAGCGGCCGATCAGGCCGATGTTGGCGGTGTCGCCCTTGTCGCCGCTGCGGGCGTGGGCGATGCGCATGAGCGGCACCCGCAGGCTGGGGCCCCCCTCGGGGAAGGCCGGCCAGGGGTCGGCCAGCTCGGGGGCGGGGGCCGGTCCCGGGGTGGCGGGCCAGGGCAGCGGCTCGGTGGCCAGGATCGGCTCCAGGCGGCCGCTGCCCCGCTCTTCCAGCACCCGCACGGTGGGCTGGGCCAGCTTCCTGGGCAGCAGGGCCGGCCAGTAGCCCACCACCTCGGAGATGGCCGGCGCCCCGCCGGTGACCGCCACCCCGGCCGGGCCGGACAGGATCATGGACGGCAGCAGCTTGCGGAACGGCTCCAGGCTCTCCCGGTGGATGGTGCGGGCGGACAGCCGCAGCAGGATCTCGCTGGCCGGCGGGTGCGGATCGAGCCCCCGGTGGGTGGCGTCGTCGCCCACGCACTCGGTGCCGGTGTGCTCCAGGCGGGGCAGGCCGGCCAGGTCCAGCTCCCGCTCCAGCCGCTGCCAGAACACCTGGGCGAAGGTGTCCGCCTTGGCCCGGGCGTCCGGGCCGCAGATGATCAGCGTGCCGCTGGCCTTGAACCCGTCGCGGGTGGCCATGCTCACCTTCAGCAGGTCGGTGGGCGGCCGGCCCTGGATCCCCCACACCCGCACCCGGTCGGGCCCGTCCGGCTCCAGCCGGACGCTGGCGAAATCGGCGATGACGTCCGGGGTGAGGTAGCTGCGCGGTTCGCCCATCTCGTAGAGCAGCTGTTCGCGTACGGTCTGGCAGCTCACCAGGCCGCCGCTGCCGGGCTGCTTGGTGACCGTGAAGCCGCCGTCGGCCGCGCACTCCACGATGGGAAAGCCCAGGTCGAGGAAGCTGGGCACCTTCTTCCAGTCGGTGAAATTGCCGCCGGTGGCCTGGGCCCCGCATTCGATGATGTGCCCGGCGACGATGCCGGCGGCCAGCAGGTCGTAGTCGGCGGGGCCCCAGCCGAAGGCGTGGATGAGCGGGCCCAGGGTGAGGCCGGTGTCGGTGACCCGGCCGCAGATGACGATGTGCGGGTCGAAGGCCAGCGACTCGGCCACCGGCATGGCCCCGAAGTAGGCGTTGGCGGCCAGCAGCCCGGCCTGGGCCGGGAACGGCGCGCCGGTCTCCAGGTTGTCCAGCGGCACCCCCGCGGCCAGGAACCCGGGCACCCGCGCGGTGATGTCGTCGCCCTCCACCACGGCGATGCGCAGCTTCAGGCCCTTGGCCCGGGCCACCTGCGCCAGGGCCTCGGCGCAGGCCTCCGGGTTCACCCCGCCGGCGTTGCTGATGATCCGGATCCGCTTCAGCAGGATCTGCTCCAGCAGCGGCTCGACCTGGGTGACGAAATCGCGGGCGTAGCCGGCGGCCGGATCCTTGGCCTTCTGCTTTTGCAGGATGCTCATGGTCAGTTCGGCCAGGTAGTCGATGGCGATGTAGTCCAGCGGGACCTCGCCCAGCACCTGCCGGCGCAGGGCGTAGGGGTCGTCGCCCCAGTAGCCGCCGGCGTTGCCGATCCGGATGAGTCTGCCTGTGTTCATGGTTCCCTCACATTCGCACCACGCCCATGCGGGTTTCGCCCACCGGGGCCGACAGGGCGCAGGCCAGGGACGCGGCCAGGACCGCGCGGGTGCCGCGCAGGTCCACCACCCCGTCGTCCCACAGCCGGGCCGAAGCGTAATAGGGGTGGCCCTCCCGCTCGTACTTCTCGAGGATGGGCCGGGCGATGGCCTCGGCTTCGGCCTCGGAAAGGGCGCGGCCCTCCCGTTCCAGCTGCTCGCGCTTGACAGTCACCAGCACCTGGGCCGCCTGGGGCCCGCCCATCACCGAGATCCGCGCGCTGGGCCAGGACCACAGGAAGCGCGGGCCGTAGGCGCGGCCGCACATGCCGTAGTTGCCGGCGCCGAAGCTGCCGCCCATGAGCAGGGTGATCTTGGGCACCTGGGCGGTGGCCACAGCATGCACCATCTTGGCCCCGTCCTTGGCGATGCCGGACCGCTCCGCCTGGGCCCCCACCATGAAGCCGGTGATGTTCTGCAGGAACACCAGGGGGATCTTCTGGGAGGTGCACAGCTCGATGAAGTGCGCGGCCTTGAGGGCGCTTTCGCCGAACAGCACGCCGTTGCTGGCCACCAGGCCGCAGGGCAGGCCCTCCACGTGGGCGAAGCCGGTGACCAGGGTGGTGCCGTAGCGCTCCTTGAATTCGCACAGCCGGCTGCCGTCCACGATCCGCGCGATGGCCTCGCGGATGTCGCCCTGGCGCCGCAGGTCGCTGCTCCACACGCCGAGGATCTCGTCCGGGTCATAGGCCGGCGGCTCGGGGCTGCGCAGGTTCACCGCGGCCTGGGGCGCGGGGCCCAGGTGGCCCACCAGCTCCCGCAGGATCCGGAGGGCGTGGGCGTCGTCCTCGGCGAAGTGGTCGGCCACCCCGGACAGCTCGGTGTGCACCCGCGCCCCGCCCAGCTCCTCGGCGCTCACGTCCTCGCCGGTGGCCGCCTTCACCAGCGGCGGGCCGCCCAGGAAGATGGTGCCGGTGCCGCCCACGATGATGGTCTGGTCGCTCATGGCCGGCACGTAGGCGCCGCCGGCGGTGCAGCTGCCCATGACCGCGGCCAGCTGGGGGATTCCCGCCGCCGACAGGGTGGCCTGGTTGTAGAAGATCCGGCCGAAATGCTCCTTGTCCGGGAACACCTCCGCCTGCAGCGGCAGGAAGGCGCCGCCGCTGTCCACCAGGTACAGGCAGGGCAGCCGGTTCTCCAGGGCGATCTCCTGGGCGCGCAGGTGCTTCTTCACGGTGAGCGGGTAGTAGGCGCCGCCCTTCACGGTGGCGTCGTTGGCGACGATCATGCAGGGCCGGCCCTGCACCATCCCCACCCCGGCCACCAGCCCCGCGGCCGGCACCGGATCGGGGTAGACGTCCAGGGCGGCCAGCAGCCCCACCTCCAGGAACGGGGCGCCGGGGTCGCACAGGGCGGCGATCCGGTCGCGCACGAACAGCTTGCCCTGGGCCGCGTGCCGGGCCAGGGCCTTGGCGCCGCCGCCCCGCTGGAGCTGCTCCTTCCGCTCCCGCAGGGCCTCGCACAGGGCCAGGTTGTGCGCGTAGTTGCGCCGGTAGCCGTCCTGGGACGGCTGGATCCGGCTCTGGATGAGGGTCACGCTCCGCCCTCCTTGACGATGTGGCGGGCGATGACCATGCGCAGCACCTCGCTGGTGCCTTCGCCGATGGTGCAGAGCTTCACGTCCCGGTAGAACTTCTCCACCGGGTAGTCCTTGATGAAGCCATAGCCGCCGTGGATCTGCACCGCCTCGTCGGCCACCCGGCAGGCGGTTTCCGAGGCGTGCAGCTTGGCCATGGCCGCGGCCTTGCCGTAGGGCAGGCCCTGGTCCTTGAGCCAGGCGGCCCGGTACACCAGCATCCGGGCCGCCTCGATCTGCACCTGCATGTCGGCCAGCTTGAACTGGATGGCCTGGTGCTCGTGGATGGGCTTGCCGAACGTGTGGCGCAGGGCGGCGTACTTGACGCTGGCCTCGAAGGCGCCCTGGGCCATGCCCAGGGCCAGGGCGGCGATGCTGATGCGGCCGCCGTCCAGGGTCTTCATGGCCTGCTTGAAGCCGACCCCCTCCGCCCCCAGCAGGTTCTCCCCGGGCACCGCCACGTCCTCCAGGATCAGCTCGGAGGTGTCCGAGGCGCGCATGCCCAGCTTGTTTTCCTGCTTGCCGGGGCGGAAGCCCTGCATGCCCTTTTCCAGGATGAAGGCGCTGATCCCGTCGGCGCCCTGGCCGCCGCGGGTGCGGGCCATGACCACGGCGATGCCGGCCACCGTGCCGTGGGTGGCGAAGTTCTTGCTGCCGTTCAGCACCCAGCCGTCCCCCTGGCGGCGGGCGGTGGTGCGCAGGGCCCCGGCGTCGCTGCCGGAGCCGGGCTCGGTGAGCGCCCAGGCGCCGATCACCTGGCCGCTGGCCAGGGGCCGGAGATACTTCTCCCGCTGGGCCTCGCTGCCCTGGGCGAAGATGTGGTTGGAACACAGGCTGTTGTGCGCCGCCACGCTGAGCCCCACGCTGCCGTCCACCCGGGACAGCTCCTCCACCAGCACCGCGTACTCCAGGTAGCCCATGCCGGCGCCGCCGTACTGCTCGGGGAAGATGATGCCCATCATGCCCATCTCGCCCAGCTGCCGGATCACCTCCGCGGGGAAGCTCCGGGCCTCGTCCCAGTCCATGACGTGGGGCCGGATCTCCTTCTGGGCGAACCTGCGGACCTCCTGGCGGAGGGCTTCGACGTGCTCAGGCAGGGTGAAATCCAAGGTTCTCCTCCCGGTGGGCGGTGGTGAAAATACGGGCAAAGGAAAGCGGATGCAACGGCAATTTATCAGGCACGCCCATACTATACGTGGCGCGCAGCCGCCCGTCTGGAAAATTGTGTTGCGGGCGGGAAGGTGATGGCCTACCTTGATGGCAGGGACGGCATCATGTTCAGCACCACGTTACGCATCACCGACGACCTCGCCGCCTTCCTGCAGCATGAGGCCCAGGCCGAGGCCTTGAGCGTGAACGCTTTCCTGTCCAGGCTGCTGGAACGGGAACGCCAGGCGGCCCGGCTGCGGCGCCTGGCCAAGGACTGGGAGACCTACGCCGCCGACGGCGACGCCCAGGATGTGGAGTACGCCCGGGCCGCCCAGATGGAGCTGGCCGCGGAGGAGCCGGTGCCCTACCGGGCGGAACCCGGGCCGGCCCCGGTCCGGAAGGGGAAACGCCGGTGAATGCCCCGCCCTGCAGCCGTGGCGAGGTCTGGATGCTGGACTGGAGCCCGGGCCGTGGGTCCGAGCAGGAAGGCTTCCGTCCCGGGGTGATCGTTCAGTGCGACGAGGGCAACCACGCGCCGGGTGCCCGCACCACCATCCTCGTGCCGCTCACCACCCAGGGCCGCCCTTTCGTGTTCTACGTGCCGGTGCCCAAGGGCGCCGCCACCGGCCTGCGCACCGATTCCTGGGCCAACTGCACCCAGGTTTTCACCGTGGACCGGGAACGGCTGCGCACCCGGCTGGGCAGCCTGCCCGGGCCGGTGCTCCAGGCCATCGGACGGGCCCTGGCGGACACGCTGGGACTGGGCCCCAGCGGCACCTGAACCCGGCCGTCAGACCGGCCAGGGGGGACGGAACTGGAACCCCCATACCAGCACCCGCACCAGGACGAGCAGGGCCGACACATAGGCCAGGGTGCCCACGTGGGCCGAGAACTTCCGGACCCAGTCCCAGAACAGGACGGCCCCGAAGGTCAGCCCGCCCACCAGGATCACCGCCAGGCAGCCCGCCCCCACGGTCAGGGAATGGAACCATGGGCCGGTGAGCCCGGGGGTCCACGGGGTTCCGAAGATCAGCGTCAGATGGCCCACATACACGAACAGCGAGCGCCGTCCCAGGGGCGCCCAGGAGGCCGACAGGGCCGGCCGCCATTCGGCGACCCACCCCAGCAGGCCGAACACCAGGAGCGCGAAGCCCAGGCGGCAGGTGGTGAAGGCGTAGCCCCCCCGCCAGGCCTCGCCGGGCGGCAGCACCCGGAACGGAACCCGGGCGGCGATCACAGACACCACCAGGGACCCCAAGCCGGCGGTCAGGCAGGCCATGCGGAAGGTCCTGGCCCGGCGGGGTTCGGGGGTCTCCAGCAGCAGGGCGCCCAGCCCGACCCCCAGGAACATGTAGGCGCTGGTGGGGAACAGCGGGAACAGGGAGCCCTGCTGGAAGGAGAGGTAGGAGGCCAGGCCCTCCGGCAGCAGGCGGAACCAGTCCACCCCGGCCACCAGAGGCGCGGCCAGCAGGATCGCCAGTCCGCAGGCGAGGCTCCAGGCGGCGTAGCGCCGGACGGTCCGGGTGCAGCAGAGCAGGGCGGTGAGCAGCAGCAGGGTGACCCCGTTGGCCTGGAGGATGTTCACCCGGAAAAAGGCGTGCCAGTGGTCCCTGGGCACCCAGCGCAGATCGGCCAGGCGGTTGGCCGGGAACAGCAGCAGGTAGCCGATGGCGATCACCATGAGCGCGGTGCGCACCCGGCGCCGCAGGAGCGCTCCGGTGAGCCGGCCACGGAGATCGTAGCGGATCCCCAGCACCGTCGCGGCCCCGGAAACCATCATGAACATGGGCGCGGTGAGCCCGCGCAGGTTCACCCAGGTCTGCCAGTGGAAGCTGTCCAGGTCCATGCGCGCCGGATCCACCAGGGCGTCCAGGGTATGCCCCTGGACCATCAGCAGCATCGCCACCAGCCGGATGAAATCCAGCACGTGCACCCGCGGAGTGGAAGAACCTGACCCTTTGGCGGGGAGCGACATGACCGAACAGCTCCAAAGAAATGTAAATTTAATGACGAATAGGGCACACGGCGGCCCCTACTCCCCCTTGGATCCCGGAAACCGGGTCCAGGTTGAAGCCGGGATGGAGAATCAGCGTTCCAGGGGGGGCGCGGCGGTGAAATCCTCGCCGGGGTTGATGAACTGGTCCAGTTCGCTGCTTTGCTGGCGGTCGTGCAACTGCCGGTAGCGCCCGCCCATGGCCAGCAGCTCGGCGTGCACCCCGCGCTCCACCACCTGGCCCGCTTCCACCACCAGGATCTGGTCGGCGCTTTCGATGGTGCTGAGCCGGTGGGCGATCACGAAGGTGGTGCGCCCGGCCCGCAGCCGGCGCAGGCCGTCGCGGATCAGGGCCTCGCTTTCGCTGTCCAGGGAGGAGGTGGCCTCGTCCAGGATGAGGATGCGCGGATCGGCCAGGATGGCCCGGGCGATGGCCACCCGCTGCCGCTGGCCGCCGGAGAGCTTCACCCCGCGCTCGCCCACCAGGGTGTCGTAGCCGTGCTCGAAGCGCTCCACGAACTCGTCCACGTGGGCCACCCGGCCCACCGTCTCGATCTCCTCCCGGGCGGCGCCGGGCCGGGCGAAGCCGATGTTCTCGGCGATGGTGCCGTCGAACAGGAAGTTGTCCTGCATCACCACCCCCAGCTTGGACCGGTAGTCGCGCAGGCGCAGGCTCAGCAGGTCGTGGCCGTCCACCCGCACCTCGCCCCGCTGGGGCCGGTTGAAGGCCATGAGCAGGCCGATGATGGTGCTCTTGCCCGAGCCGCTGGAGCCCACCAGGGCCACGGTGGAGCCGGCCGGCACCTGGAAGGAGATGCCGCGCAGCACCGGGGCGCCCGGCTCGTACTCGAAGTGCACGTCGCGGAACTCCACCGAGCCGGCCAGGGCCGGCAGGGGCGCCCGGGCGGCGTCCTCCTGGTCCTCGGTGGGCAGGTCCAGCACTTCGCGGATCCGGTCCAGGCCGGCGAAGGCTTCGCTCACCTGGGTGCCGACGTTGGCGATCTGCACCACCGGCGCCGCCAGCAGCCCCACGAAGAAGGTGTACATGATCAGGTCGCCCAGGGTCATGTGCCCGGCGAAGATGGCCTGGCCGCCCACGATCATGATGAGGACGCCCACCGCCCCGATGATGGCGGTGGAAAAGGCGGTGATGGCGCTGGTGCCGGTGATGGTTCCGGCGATGTTGCGGAACAGCCGTTCGGCGCCTTCGGCGAAGATGCCGGCTTCCCGGTCCTCGGCCACGTAGATCTTCAGCACCCGCACCCCGCCCACCGCCTCGGCCAGGCGCCCGGTGACATCGGCGGTGAGCTCGCTGCGCTTGCGGAACAGGGGCCGCAGGCGGTTGAAGGCCATGGCCATGGCCCCGCCGAAGATGCCCAGGAACACCAGGATGGCCAGGGTGAGCTTCCAGTTCAGCCAGAACAGCACGCCCAGGGCGATGAGCGCGGTGAGCAGGCCGCCCACCAGCTGGATCAGCCCGGTGCCCACCAGGTTGCGGATCCCCTCGGAATCGTTCATCACCCGGGCGATCACCACGCCGCTGCGGGTGGAATCGAAGAACGCGATGGGCAGGCGCAGGATGTGCTCCTGGACCCGCTGGCGCATGGCCATGATGGCCCGCTGGGCGGCCACGCTCACCACCTGGGAGTTGGCGTAGCTGGCCAGCGCCTGGATCAGGGTGGCCAAGCCGGCCGCCAGGGCCAGGGGCATGAGCAGGTGGCTGTTGTGCTTGCCGATGACGTCATCGATGAGGTACTTGGTGCTGGCCGGCAGCACGATCCCGGCCAGCCGGCTCACCAGCATCAGCCCCAGGCCCAGGGTCAGCGACTTGCGGTGCTGGTGGAGCAGATCCTTGGCTTCCCGCCAGGCCCGGCGGGTGTCGACTTTGCGTTTGGGTTCAAGGGACGCCATTCCCCCTACCGCTCGAACAGCGGAACGTAGTGGTTGAGGGTGGGCCCCTGGTAGACCTGGCGCGGCCGGTAGATGCGGCTTTCCGGGTCCTCGATGACTTCCTTGTAGTTGGCGATCCAGCCCGGCATGCGCCCGATGGAGAAGATCACGGTGAACATCTCCAGCGGGATGCCGATGGCCTGCATGATGATGCCGCTGTAGAAGTCCACGTTGGGATAGAGCCGGCGCTCGATGAAGTAGGGATCATTCAGGGCGGCCTCTTCCAGGGTCTTGGCGATGTCCAGCAGGGGGTCGCTGATGCCCAGCTTGGCCAGCAGCTCGTCGCTGCGCCGCTTGATGATCCGGGCCCGGGGGTCGTAGTTCTTGTAGACCCGGTGGCCGAAGCCCATGAGCTTGGCGCCGCCGCCGCGGTTCTTGACCCGGTCCAGGAACTTGGTGCCGTCGTCGCCCTCGGCCTTGATCTCCTTGAGCATCTCGATCACCGCCTGGTTGGCGCCGCCGTGCAGCGGGCCCCAGAGGGCGCAGACGCCGGCCGAAGCGCTGGCGAACAGGTTGGCCCGGCTGGACGCCACCATGCGCACCGTGGCGGTGGAGCAGTTCTGCTCGTGGTCGGCGTGCAGCAGGAAGATGAGGTCCAGGGCGTCGACGATGGCCGGGTCCAGGGCGTAGTCCTCGTCCGGCTCGGAGAACATCATGTGCAGGAAATTCTCGGTGTAGGTGTACTTCTTCTTGGGGAAGATGGAAGGCAGGCCCCGGGACTTGCGGAAGGCGTAGGCGGCCAGGGTGCGCACCTGGGACAGCAGCCGGGCTGCCTGCTGCTCGAACACTTCCGGCTCGTACTCGTGGGTGAGCTCGGGGATGAAGCAGCCGGCGGCGTTGATCATGGCCGACAGGATGGCCATGGGGTGGGCCGAGGAGGGGAAGCCCTCGAAGTGGAACTTCATGTCCTCGTGGATCATCTGGTACTTGGTCAGCAGCCCGGAGAACTCCACCCGCTCGGCCTCGGTGGGCAGGTGGCCGAAGATGACCAGGTAGGCGGTCTGCACGAAGGTGGAACCCTCGGCCAGCTCCTCGATGGGGATGCCCCGGTAGCGCAGGATGCCCTTTTCGCCGTCGATGAAGGTGACCTTGCTCTGGCAGCTGCCGGTGTTGGCGTACGACTCATCGTAGGTGATGTAGCCGGTCTTGTTCCGCAGCTCCCGGAAATCGATGGCCCGCTCGCCTTCGGTGCCTTCGATGATGGAGAGCTCCAGGGTCTTGCCGTCCACTTCCAGTTTCGCGCTATTGGCCATGATCACCTCTGTTGGTTTCGGGGCAGTGCTGCCCGGGGGCACTGGTTTCTTCACGTTTCCCATTTAACCCATCCCTTTGATGATTGCCATGGCGAATTCGAAGGTGCACCCTCCCCGGGCCTTGGGCTGGGCCAGGCCGGGGAGGAAGGAGGGGTGGCCGGGAAGCCGCGGCCGTCCACCGGCCCCCATGGCGATCGTTTCGTCCACGGGCGGCGGTACGGCCTGCTTTGCCAATGTCATCAAGGCTCCTGGGTCCCCCATCCGTTTTCTCAATCACCGGGCGGAAAGAGTGTCTTGCCGCCATCTACCAGTAAGGCTCATTGCACTTGAGGCTCGCTCGCAAGTCAAGCAGGAAAGGAGTTACAGTTAATATTTCCCGGACCGGTGAATTTCCGGCCGGCCCATTCCACGGGGGCGATTTTGTGCATCCTAGCGGCAAGAGGTGGAACATGAGCTACCAGAGGGCGGTCATGATGGGCATCACGGGTATGATCGGGCTGGGCGCCATCCTGGCGTTCGGAGTGCTTGGAGGATCCGGGACGCCATCGGGCCCGGGGGCGGCCAAGGCCATCACCATGGAGGCAGGCGTGGACCAACAGGGCGGGAAGGTGTCCAAGGACGAGCTGAAGCGCAAGCTGACGCCCATGCAGTACCAGGTGACCCAGGAGGCCGCCACCGAGCCGGCCTTCCATAACGAGTTCTGGGATCAGAAGGAGAAGGGGCTATATGTGGACGTGGTGTCCGGCACGCCGCTGTTCTCCTCCGAGGACAAGTTCGATTCCGGCTGCGGCTGGCCCAGCTTCACCAAGCCGCTGGACCCCGCCGCCGTGGTGGAGCGCAAGGACACCTCGTTCGGCATGTCCCGCACCGAGGTGCGGTCCAAGGAGGCCGGTTCCCACCTGGGGCACGTGTTCGATGACGGCCCCGCCCCCACCGGCCAGCGGTTCTGCATCAATTCCGCCGCGCTGCGCTTCATCCCGGTGGCCCAGCTGGAAGCCCAGGGTTACGGCAAGTACCTGCCCTTGTTCGGTCTCGCCGCCAAGCCCCAGGGCCGTGCGGCCGGCGGCGAGGGCGGGAAGGCCGTGGCCACCCTGGCCGGCGGATGCTTCTGGGGCATGGAGGAGCTGATCCGCCAGCAGCCGGGGGTACTGGCCACGGTGGTCGGCTACACCGGCGGCACCACCGTCAACCCGGTCTACGAGCAGGTGCACACCGGCGCCACTGGCCATGCCGAGGCCATCCAGATCACCTACGACCCCGCCAAGACCAGCTACGAGGCCCTGCTGAACCTGTTCTTCCACATCCACGACCCCACCACCCTGAACCGCCAGGGCAACGATATCGGCACCCAGTACCGGTCCGCCATCTTCTACCACAGCCCGGAGCAGAAGGAGGTGGCCGAGCGGGTGAAGGCCAAGGTGGACGCCACCGGGTTCTGGCCGCGCAAGCTCACCACCGAGATCGTGCCGGCCGGCCCCTTCTACCCTGCCGAGGAGTACCACCAGAAGTACCTGGTGAAGAATCCGGGCGGCTACACCTGCCACTTCCTCAGGCACTACTGAGCGGGAGAAAACCGGGCCCCCGGTGAATCTTCTCTCCCCCGAGGCTCACTCATGATGGAAGCGCCGCACCCCCATCCGGAATCTCCGGGTCGGTAGCCGCGCCGCCAGATTGAGGGGAACCGCCATGAACACCCATGCCCGGCTGCGCCGTTGGGCGCGCATCGTCCTCCTGGGTGCCTGCCTTTGGGCCCCCGCGCGGCCCGAAGCCCAGCCCATCCACCAGGTGACCATCCTTCCCGGCACCACCCGGGCCATCAACTACCGGAACCTCACCGGCTCCACCGTGGTGGGGCTGCGCAGCACGGTGCTGCTGCCCGGCGCCAAGGGTACCGCCAAGCTGCAGAACCGGTCCGGATCCATGTCGGTCAAGGCCAAGTTCCAGCACATGGAACCGGCCACCCGGTTCGGCCCCGAGTTCCTGACCTACGTCCTGTGGGCGGTCACCCCGGTGGGGCGGCCGGTGAACCTGGGCGAGGTGATCGTCCGGAACAGCGGCCGGGCCGAGCTGGAGGCCCACACCACCCTGCAGACCTTCGGCCTCATTGTCACCGCCGAGCCGCACTTCGCCGTGTCCCAGGTGAGCAACCGGGTGGTCATGGAGAACGTGGTGATCAAGGCCACCCGGGGCCAGGTGGAGGAGGTGGAAGCCCACTACGAGCTGCTTTCCCGGGGGCTCACCCTGGTGGACGGCAGCCCCGGGATCGCCCCGCCGGTGGTGCTGGACAAGAAGGTGAACCGCTACGTCTACCAGGCCATCAACGCCATGGCCATCGCCCGGGAGGAGGGCGCCGCCCAGTACGCCCCCGAGGAGATGCAGAAGGCGGCGGCGCTCATGGACCAGCTGCAGGCGGAAAAGAAGAAGTGGAAGAAGCCGGCCATCGTCCTGGCCCGGCAGCTGGTCCAGCAGGCGGAAGATGCCCGCCTGGTGGCGGCCGCCCACCGGGAGCAGGCCAAGGCGGAGCAGCAGCGGGTGGCCGCGGAGGAGGCCCGGCGGGAGGCGGAGGCCGCCAGGTCGGAAGTGGACCGCACCCGCAGCCAGGCGGAAGCCGCCCGGCTGGAAGCGGAACGGGCCAGCCAGCAGGCCCGGGATGCCGCCGCCCGGGAGATCAGCGCCGAGGTGCTGGCCGTGCGCAAGCGGCTGCGGGAGCAGTTGAGCCGGCTGCTGGAGACCCGGGAGACCGAACGGGGCGTGGAAGTGAGCCTGTCCGACCTGCTGTTCCCCAGCGGCAAGGCCGCCCTGCTGCCGGCCACCCGGGAGAAGCTGGCCAAGGTGGCGGGCGTGGTGCTGGCGTATCCCGGGGTGCAGGTGAGCGTGGAAGGGCACACCGACGCCACAGGTTCCGATGAGGTCAACCGGAGGCTGTCGCTGCGCCGGGCGCAGCTGGTCCGCGGGTTCCTGGTCCACCAGGGCCTCAACCCCGGCACCGTGACCGCCCAGGGTTTCGGCAGCGGCTATCCGGTGGCGTCCAACGACACCCCGGCCGGGCGCCAGCAGAACCGGCGGGTGGAACTGCTGCTCACCGGCGGGGCCATCGGCTTCTAGCTTCCATGCGCGCATCCCGCCTTATGATGGATCTGTTTATCCATCAGGAGCCGGTATGCGCAGTCATGGTTCAATGTCGAGGGGTCTCTGGGGGCGATGGGCGCTGGTGGCGGTGCTGGCCGCCGCCCCGGCCCTGGCCGACCCGCAGGCCCTGGATCTGCAGGAACAGCGGGTGAGCGTGCCCGTCACCCTCAAGGCCATGTTCGAGGGGCAGAAAACCCGCGACATGTTCATCACGGTGTTCCGGCCCAAGGGCAAGGGCCCGTTCCCGCTGGTGGTGATCAACCATGGGCGCGCCCCCAGCCCGATGGCCAGGGCCAAGCCCCCGTATTTCCGTTTCGAGGACGCGGCCCGCTACTTCGTGCGCAAGGGCTTCGTGGCGGTGGTGCCCACCCGGGTGGGCTACGGCGCCACCGGCCAGAGCTTCGACCCCGAGGACAGCGGCTCGGACCGGGGCCGGGACTACCATTTCCTGGTCACCGCCGCGGCCGCCGAGGTGGTGGCGGCCATCGACTACGGCCGCACCCTGGCTGGGGTGGACCCCACTCGGATCCTGGTGGTGGGGCAGTCGGTGGGCGGCCTCACCACGGTGGCGACCGCCGCGCTGAACCCGCCGGGCGTGGTGGCCGCCATCAACTTCGCCGGGGGCTCCGGGGGGGATCCGGACCGGCATCCCGGGATCCCGTCCAGCGCGGGCCAACTGGAGGAGCTGTACGCGGCCATGGGCAAGCAGGCCCATGTGCCCATGCTCTGGATCTACACCGAGAACGACCGCTACTTCGATCCCCGCTACAGCAAGGCCTGGGCCAAGGCCTTCGCCCAGGCCGGCGGCCAGGTGGAGTTCCGCCTGCTGCCCGCCTTCAAGAACAACGGCCACCTGCTGTTCGCCCAGGGCTGCGACATCTGGATGCCGGTGGTGGAGGACTACCTGGTCCGGGCCGGCTTCCGGCAACCGGGCCTGGTCCAGCGGCCCCGGCCCACCCGCTTCGCCCCGCTGGAGGCGGTGGACCAGGTGCCGAACCTGGATGCGGCCGGGCGCGAAGGCTACCGCAAATTCCTCCAGGCCGCCGCCCCGCGCGCCTTCGCCCTGGGCGCCGACGGCCACTGGGGCTGGTCCCAGGGCGACAACGCCATGGCCCGGGCCCTGGGCAACGCCCAGCGCGCCGATGGGGAGCCGCCCAGGCTCTATGCGGTGGATTCCGACGTGGTGTGGTGAACAGCAAAAGGCGCCCGGAAGGGCGCCTTTTGCGGTGATCCGGGCGGAGGCTAGTCCTCGCGCTCGACGTTCTTGAAAGCGTCGGCCAGGGTGGCGCGCTTGAACGGCTGCATGTTCTTGGCGGCGTCCATGTCGCCACGCTCCTGATCCATCTCGTACTGCTTGACGGACAGGCCGATGCGGTGTTCCGTGGGGTCGAGCTTGACGATCTTCATGGTCAGCTCCTGGCCGGCGGAGAACTCCTTGGTGATGTCCTCCACCCGCTTGCGGGACAGCTCGCTCACGTGCACCAGACCCTCGATGCCCTCGCCCAGGTCGACGAACGCGCCGAAGTCGGTGAGGCGGGCAATGGTGCCGGTGATGGTGTCGCCCACATGGTGGCCTTCGAAGAAGATCTCCCAGACATTGGGCTCCATCTGCTTGACGCCCAGGCTCATGCGCTGGTTCAGGGGATCCAGGCTCAGCACCTTGGAAACCACCTGGTCGCCCTTCTTGACGATCTCTCCCGGGTGCTTGATCTTCTTGGTCCAGCTGAAGTCGGAGACGTGGATCAGGCCGTCGATGCCCTCTTCCAGTTCCACGAAGGCGCCGAACTCGGTGATGTTGCGCACCGTGCCGGTGACGATCTGGCCGATGTTGTACTTCTCGGCCACTTCCATCCAGGGGTTGGGGGTGATCTGCTTCATGCCCAGGGAGATGCGCCGGCTCTCGGGATCCACCTGCAGGATCTGGGCCTCGACCATGTCGCCGAGGTTGACCATGCCCTTGGCGGACTTCACCTTCTTGGTCCAGCTCATCTCGCTCACGTGCACCAGGCCCTCGACGCCGGGCTCGAGTTCCACAAACGCACCGTAGTCGGTGATGGAGACGACCTTGCCCTTGACCGTGGCGTTCACCGGGTAACGCTCTTCCACGGTGAGCCAGGGATCCGGGAACTTCTGCTTGTAGCCCAGGGAAACACGCTCGGTCTCCTTGTCGTACTTGAGGATGGCCACTTCCACCTTGTCGCCCACCTGGAACATCTCGCTGGGGTGGTTCAGGCGGCCCCAGGACATGTCGGTGATGTGCAGCAGGCCGTCCACCCCGCCCAGGTCCACGAAGGCCCCGTACTCGGTGATGTTCTTGACGGTGCCTTCCACCAGCTTGCCCTCTTCCAGGCCGGCCAGGGTCTCTTCCTTCATATTGGCGTTGATGGTCTCCAGGAACAGCTTGCGGCTGAGGACGATGTTGCCCCGGCGCCGGTTGACCTTGATGACCTTCATGTCGAAGGACTTGCCCAGGAACGGATCCAGGTTGCGCACCGGCTTGGTGTCCACCTGGGAACCGGGCAGGAAGGCGCGGATGCCGATGTCCACGGCCAGGCCGCCCTTGACCTTCTCCAGCACCACGCCGTGGACGGTGAGGTTGGCCCGGAAGGCCTTCTCCACTTCGTCCCAGATCTTCATCTTCTCGGCCCGCTCGCGGGACAGCCGCACGTTGCCGTTCTGGTCTTCCAGATGCTCCAGCAGCACTTCGACCACGTCGCCCACGGCAACGCCGACGGTGCCGTCGGGGTTGTTGAACTCGTCCATGTTGACCGTGCCCGAACCCTTGTAGCCGATGTCGATGATGACATCCTTGCCGCGGATCTCGACGACCACGCCGCGCACCACTTCCTCTTCGCGGAGCGCGCGGGTCTCACTGCCAAGGGCCTCGAGAAACTCCTGGGAGTCAGGGGTCTCGTCCTCCAGCATGGATGCATCAAGCACCGTGATGCGGCCCATCTGCTTGGAGCCTTTGCCCTTGATGAGTGTTGAAAGTTGGGACATTCGTCCACCTCTAATAGTTGCCCCCTCCTGGAGGGCTGGAATCCCGGCACATGCGTCCGGCAGAAAGATGAGATTATCGCGGAAGCCCTTTCCGTGACAGTTAAATTCCTTAGGAATCGGTCATTCTTGCGCGCTGGACGGGAATCGGGCCAGCAGCTCGGCGATGGCGTCCAGCACCGTTTCCGCCTTGGGCTCGCCGGAGCCGCCGGTGCGCCGGGGCTCCTCGTGGTCGTTGTTCAGCATCAGCGCGAAGGCCAGCCGCTCCCCCCCGGCGCTGGTAACGTAGCCCGAAAGGGCGCGGGTGTTGCGCAGGGTGCCGGTCTTGGCCCTCAGGTTGCCCTGGGCGGGGCCGCCCTCCATGCGGTGCCGGAGGGTGCCGTCCACCCCGGCCACGGGCAGCAGGTCCCGGAACGCGGCGCCCTCGGGCTGGCGGTCCAGGCTCACCAGCAACTGGACGATGCCCTCGGGCTTGATCAGGTTCCTGCGGGAAAGCCCGGAGCCTTCCTCCAGCACGGTGTCCTCCGGCCGCAGGCCGGCCCGGGCCATCCAGGCGGCCATGGCCAGCAGGCCCTGGTGCACCGTGCCGGTCCGGCCGGAGCGCCGGGCGCCGGCCTGGAGCAGGATGAGTTGTGCATACAGGTTGTTGGAGGTCTTCAGCAGGTCGCGCAGGATCTCCCGCATCGGCGGGCTGTCCAGGTGCCCCAGCTCCACCAGCCGGGTCGGGTCCAGGGGGCTGTCGCGGTCCTGGAAGTGCACCGAGCGGACCTGGCCCAGCAGCTCGATGTCGTGGCGGACCAGGGCCCGCCGCAGGAGGCCGGCGGACCACAGGGCGCTGTCGTGGACGGCCACCGCCAGGCGCACCGGATCGGCCCCCAGGGGCAGGGTGCCGGCCACCCGGATGCTCTGCTCGCCCGGAAGGCGCTCGGCCCGGATCTGCGGCTCGGTGCCGGCGGCGCCGGTGGTGGTGGCGTTGCGCAGCGGGATCAGGTCCTGGCCCGGCTGGGCGAACAGGAAGCAGGGCTGGCCGGCTGCGGGCGCCGGGTAGACCCAGAGGTCCACGCTGTTGTGGTGCATGGCGAGCGCGGTGGCTTCGGCCCCGTAGCTGAACCGCAGGTCTTCCCATTCCCAGCCGGGGCCGTAGGGCGGTTCGGCGAAAAAGCTGTCGTCGCCCACCAGATCGCCCTGGATGGTGCGCACGCCCCGGGCGCGGAGCTGGATGGCCAGGGACTCCAGCGGATCGGGCTGGAACGGGCCGCTGCTCCAGGGCCGCATCAGGGTCGGGTCGCCCCGGCCATAGAGGATGAGGTCGCCGGCCAGCACCCCGTCGGCGCCGGGCCGGGCCGACCCGTAGAGCGAGGTGCGGATCCGCAGCTCCGGCCCCAGCTCCTGCAGGGCCATGGCGGCGGTGAACAGCTTGGTGTTGGAGGCGGGGATGAAATACTTGCCGGCGTTGTGCTCGAACAGGGTGCGCCCGGAGTCCAGGGAGACCACCTTGATGCCCCAGGTGGCGGCCTTGAAGCGGGGGGTCTCGATCAGCCGGCGGATGGCGGCGCCCAGGGCCGGCACCGGGTCCGGGGCGAAGGCCTGGGGCTGGGCGGCCGGAGCCGGTCCCTGGGCGGGGCAGGGCAGCCCCGGCCCCGCCGCCAGGAGCAGGCAGGCCAACGTGAACCCCCTCCTCCAGCTCAACCCGAGCGGGAGAATGGGGGTGGGGTGGATCGGGTGCGCTTGGATCAGGGGCTCCCTGGATGCTGGAACCACTGTGGTTTGTGCCCCCCCTCCTGTCAACTGCCGGTCAATCCACCCGGATCCGCACGGTGTCCTGGCTGGAATGGCCGTCCGCGGAGACGCAGGTGAGGCGCACGTCCACCTCGCCCCGATCCTCGAAGGTCACCCGGGCCGAGCCCCCCACCCGGCCCCGCACCTCGCCCTGCACCGGCCCGGTGGCGGGGCTGCCGTCCGGGAGGCTGCACTCCAGCTTCCAGAAGTAGTGCGGGGGGCACTCCAGGACGTCGTCGGGATCGGCGGGCCGGGGCCCGGAGAAGGCCACCTCCAGGGCGAGTCCCCGGGCCACCCCGCCGCCGGGGATCAGGTGCAGCGCCGGCGGGGCCATGGCCTCGGGCGGCATGGGCTCCGAACATTGCACGATGCAGCGGCTGTCGGCGATGTAGAGGTCGCCCCAGGGGTCCGCGGCCAGGCCCATGGGATCCTCCAGGGCGCCGTAGTCCGGTCCCAGGGGACCCGGGAGGCCGAACCGCAGCAGGCCGAACCGGGTGGCGGCCAGGGCGCGGTCGCCCACCAGGGGGGCCAGTTCCATCCGGCGGTCGTAGCGGGGACGCAGCACCTGGATGGCGTGGTTGCCCCGGTCGGCGATGTAGACCCGGGGCCAGATCACCGCCAGCCCGTGGGGCTGGTCCAGGCAGGGCCGCCCCGCCAGCGGCAGCGGGCCGGCCCCGGGTTCGATGGACCCGGGCACGGCCGGATCGCCGCACAGGGTCGCCACTTCGCCGTCCAGGCTGACCCGACGCACGCTGTGCCCGTCCACCACATAGATGACGTTGGTCAGCACCCCGTCGATGGGGTGGCCGAGGGCCAGGCCCTTGAGATCGCGGAACCGGGCCTCGGCGCCGGCGCCGTCCCGGCTCCCGGGCTCCCCCGGCTTGCCGGCCAGGGTGGTCACCCCGGTCCCCGGGGTGATCACCCGGATCACGTGGTTGCCCCGGTCGGCCAGGTAGACCCGGCCTTCGCTGTCCACCGCCAGGCCCTGGGGGTCGTTGAACCGGGCCTGGCGGAGATCGGCGCCGTCCCGGTGGCCCTTCTCGCCCGGAGTGCCGGCCAGGGTGGTCACCCGGCCCAGCGCGTCCACCGCCCGGACCACGTGGTTGCCGGAGTCCGACACCAGGAAGCTGGGGGCGGCCAGCCACAGGCCGACGTCCAGCGGGGTGGGCCGGGCCGCCAGGAAGGTGGGGCCGCGGAACCGGGCGCGCTCCTGGATGCCGTCCTGGTGGCCGGGATCTCCGGCGGACCCCCACAGGGTGGTCACCTCGCGGTCGGGCGAGATGGCGCGCAGCACGTGGGCCTCGGGGTCGGCCGCCACCAGCACGCCGTTGCCCAGCATGGCCAGCCCCACCGGCCGCCGGAACCGGGCCGAGAGCCAGCTGCCGTCGGCATCTCCGGGCCCGGTCAACGGGTTGCCGGCCACCGGCAGCAGGCCGCGCACCTTGATCCGCAGGCGCTGGGTCCGGCTGGTCCACAGGTTCCGGCCGCCCCGGTTGAGGGCCTCCATCTGGGCCAGGGCCACGGTGCCCCGCGCCTGCACCTCGGCGTAGACGCCGCCGGTCGCGTCGATCCGCACCGGCTCCCCCGACTCCAGGTAGGACAGCAGCTGGGCATCGGGCAGCAGCCCCATCCGGGGCCAGCTCACCGGCACCTTCAGCCCGTAGCCGATCACCTGCTGGACCGCGTAGCCCGCGTCCCGGAGCTCGGTCACCTGCGCCCCCGGATCGCCGAACCGGCCGGTTCCGGCCAGATCCTGGAACGGCAGGGCGTCGGACCAGCTCGCAGCCAGGACCCCCGGTCCGAGCACCCCGTTCACGGTGCGCAGGGCCGCGTGGTCCGGCAGGATCAGAACGGTGGTGCTGTCGCAGGCGCCGGAATCGGCCACGCTGGTGGCCTCCACCCGATACTCTCCCGGCGCCCCGGTGAGCACGCCGTCCGGGCCGATCGTCGCGCCGTCCCCCGACACGGACCAGAGGCATTGGGACTGCCTGGTGTTGAGCACCCGGGCGGTGAAGGCCAGGGTCTGGCCGGCCAGGAGTACGGGTAGCCGGGGGGCGATGGTGACGCTCACCTGGGCCGGCAAGGCCAGGGCGGACACCGCCAGGAGGATGGAATGGAGCGGACGGAAGGACATGGGCACGCCTTGAAAGGGGTCGCGGGAGCCGCATGGGGGCGGATTTTGACCAGTGCGGCCAAGCCGGGGCAAGGTTCCCGGGGCAAACCCTTTATCATGGCTCATGGATTGAAAACTCCTGGCTTGCGCCCGGAAAAGGTCTACCCTGGATCTTTCTTTCCAGGAGGTCCCATGCTCGCCTTGGCCCTTTTGCTCGCCCTGACCCAAACCCCGGCCGCCCAGCCCGTTCCCGCCTGGAGCGCCACCACCTGGGAGGCCGCCGCCTCCGAATCCAACAAGCAGGTCCTGGCCTCCGGCAAGCCGCTCACCATCACCGGGGAAGTGGTGGACGTGTCCTGCTACACCCAGCTGGGCAAGCGCGGAGCGGCGCACAAGGCGTGCGGCGCCAAGTGCGTGCTGAACGGGGCGCCGGTGGGCATCGTCACCGCGGACAACACCCTGTTC
The DNA here is from genome assembly GCA_031292735.1 of Holophaga sp. Next base: position 5,455 of record JARLGP010000113.1, on the reverse strand, counting down.
ATCCTGATGCCCGAGCCGCACCACCCGCGCCGGGACGGCCAGGCCAGCCTGGCCAAGGAATACAGCGAGAAGATGGGCGACACCGTCACCGTCTCCGGCATGGCCTCGGAATACGGCGGCATCCGCACCCTGTTCCTGGCCGCGAAATAGCTTCTGATTACGCCACGGGGTTGCGCAGCACCCCCAGGCCCTCCACCTCGCACTCCACCACGTCGCCGGGGTGCAGGTATTCCGGGGGGACGCGGGCGAAGCCGACCCCGGCCGGGGTGCCGGTGGCGATGATGTCGCCCGGCAGCAGGGTCAGGCCCTGGGACAGCCATTCCACGGTGGCCGGGATGTTGAAGATCATGTCCCCGGTGCGCCCCTGCTGCTTGATGACGCCGTTGACCTTGCAGGTCAAATGCAGGGCGTGGGGGTCCGGCACCTCGTCGGCGGTGACCAGCCAGGGGCCCATGGGGCAGGTGCCGTCCAGGCTCTTGCCCTTGAAGAACTGGCCGCCGTGCCCGGTCTGCACATCCCGGGCGGAGACGTCGTTGATGACCGTGTAGCCGAACACGTGCGCCATGGCCTGGTCCCTGGGGATGTCCAGGCCGCCGGCGCCGATGACCACGCCCAGCTCCACTTCCCAGTCCAGCTGGGTGGTGATGCCCAGGTGGGCGGGGATCGCCGCCTCCGGAGCCAGCACGGAGGTGGTGGCCTTGGTGAAGAAGATGGGCCGGGTGGGCAGGCTCTTGGGTTCCAGCTTGCCCCGGCTCGCCGCCGCCTCCCGGCTGTGTTCCGCGTAGTTCCAGCCCAGGCAGAAGATGTTCCGGCGCGGCTCCGGGATGGGCGCGGCCAGGCGGATACCGGCCAGGGGCGCGCGGGGGCCCCGCTCCAGGGCCTGCCGGGCCGCGGCCAGGCCCGCGCCGCCGGCGCTGATGAGTTCCAGAAGGGAGCCGAACGGCAGGCGGACAAACGAATCCGGGCCGGCCAGGACCCCCACCGATGCCTCAGGCTGGGAGAGATAAGTAAAGAATCGCATGGCGCCCCCTTGGATTTTCCGCCAGTTTATCGCGGAGCTCCAAGGTCGGGGGGTTCAAGGAACGACGGATTTGGCCGGAGGACGGGCCGGGGTCGCGGCCATCCACGCGCCGAGCAGGGTTTGCACCAGACCGCTGAAGGAAAGCTGCTCCTGCTCCAGGCGGGCCTCCAGTTGCGCCAGGAAGTCCACGTCCAGCCGCACGCCCTTCATGCGGCTCCGCTGCCGGCCGCGCGCCTTGCAGGGCCGGCCGAGCTTCAGGCGGGGCGGGGTGTCGGGGGTATAGCGCGCCTCCACGTCGCGGATGCTCTCTTCCATGCGACCGAGGATGTCGGCTTCGGTGAGCGTTTGGAACTTCATCCCCCGCGCCATGGCTTCTTCCAGGGCACCGATGATCCCTGGTTTACTCGACTTGAACATATCTATCGCTCCTGCTGTCGCATCCTGCGAATAAAAACCTTGTGACTGATACGGTGGGCGCTGATGGGAAAAAAGATGATCAGACCGTTTTCTTCCAAGGCCTCCACGACCACCCGGTAGGGCATGCACAGGAGGTACCCTTCAAACACATAGCGTCCCGCCACATGATCCGGATAGAAGAACCTGGGCTCCGCTTCCAGAAGGATCCGTTCGACGAAATGAGGTTGGATTTCAGGACTTTCATGGGTGTGCTTGTAAAGATGGGTCTCGGTGGCGGCGGTGAAGCGAACCTCAATGACCGGCCACAGACCGCCATAGGAAATGTTAAACATACTTGAGAACCCCGCCAGCAAAAATGTTTATCAATTATTTTTATCAATGTTCCCAGCAATTAAACAGCGCCTGAGGCTTCGCCAAGCTCTCCGCCAACCCGGAGCGCGATCACTGCCGAGCGGCCAATCCCATGGCCACGGCATCAGGATATACGAAAAAAATAGATAAAAAAGAAGAAATCAAAACCCTCCATGGCGCGGGCCATGGAGGGTTTCGCGAAGCTCCGGGTTGTGTCAGTGGGCTGCCAGATCCTGCAAGGTGCGCACCCGGGTTTCGCCGCGGATGGAATCCACCGCCTCGCAGGCGGCCAGGGCGGCGCTCATGTTGGTTATGCAGGGGATCTTCAGGCGCAGGGACTGGCGCCGGATGTTGGTCTCGTCGGCGTAGGCGTTCTTGCCCTGGGGGGTGTTGACCACCCACTGGACTTCGCCGTTCTTCAGCAGATCCACGGCGTTGGGCCGGCCCTCGTTCACCTTGTGGATCCGCCGCACCCGGTAGCCGGCCTTTTCCAGGGCGTCGGCGGTGCCCTCGGTGGCGCACAGACCGAAGCCCAGGGACACCAGGCGCCGCACCAGCTCGGGCAGCTGGGGCTTGTCCTGGTCCTTGACGCTGAGGAACACGGTGCCGCTCGGGGGCAGGGCCAGGCCGGAGGCTTCCAGGGCCTTGGCGTAGGCTTCGCCGAAGGAGGAGCCCAGGCCCATCACTTCGCCGGTGGAGCGCATCTCCGGGCCCAGCACCGGGTCCACCCCGGGGAACTTGGCGAAGGGGAACACCACGCCCTTCACGGCCACGGCCAGGGGGTGGCCGTCCTGCACCTTCTGCTCGGCCAGGGAGACCCCGAGGCCGATGCGCGCGGCCACGCTGGCCCAGTTGATGCCGGTGGCCTTGGAGATGAACGGGACGGTGCGGCTGGCCCGGGGGTTGGCCTCCAGGCAGTAGGGCACGCCGTCCTTGATGGCCCACTGCAGGTTCAGCAGGCCGCGCACGCCCAGGGCGAAGGCCAGCCGCCGACTGTGCTCCTTGATGGTGGCCAGCACGCCGCCGGGGATGCCCAGGGGCGGGAACACGGCGAAGGAATCGCCGGAATGGACCCCGGCCTCCTCGATGTGGGCCAGCACCCCGGCGATGGCCACGGTCTCGCCGTCGCAGTCCAGGTCCACGTCCAGCTGCGGGGCGTTCTCCAGGTAGCGGTCGATGAGCACCGGACGGTCCTCGCTCACCAGGGAGGCCTCGCGCATGTAGCGGGCCAGTTCCAGGTCGTCGAACACGATGGCCATCCCGCGGCCGCCCAGGACGTAGCTGGGGCGCACCATCACCGGGTAGCTCAGCGACTGGGCGATGGCCTGGGCCTCCTCCAGGCTGGAGGCCATGCCCCAGGGGGCGGCCGGGATGCCCAGCCTGCGGATCACGTCGCCGAACCGGTGCCGGTCCTCGGCGTCCTGGATGGCCTTGTTGGCGGTGCCCAGCAGGGGCACGCCGGCGGCCTCCAGCCGCCCTGCCAGCTTCAGCGGGGTCTGCCCGCCGAACTGGGTGAACACGCCGAGGAGCTGGCCGGTGGAGGCTTCCCGGTCCACCACCGCCTTCACGTCCTCGAAGGTGAGCGGCTCGAAGTAGAGCCGGTCGGAGATGTCGAAGTCGGTGCTCACCGTCTCGGGGTTGCAGTTGATCAGGATGGCCTCCACCCCCTGGGCGCGGATGGCCTCCACCGCCTGCACGCAGCAGCAGTCGAACTCGATGCCCTGGCCGATCCGGTTGGGGCCGCTGCCCAGGACGATGGCCTTGGGCCTCTGGCTGGGCGGGGCTTCCGAACGCTCCTCCCAGGTCTGGTAGAGGTAGGGCGTTTCCGCCTGGAATTCGCCGGAACAGGTGTCCACCCGCTTCACCGCCCGGTGCATGCCCCGGCTGTGGCGCAGCTGGGCGGCATCCTCCTCGGTGGCGCCGCAGAACTTGCCGATCTGCACATCGGTGAAGCCGGCGCGCTTGGCCTGCAGGTGCAGCTCCGGCGGCAGGCTGTCCAGCGGGAACCCGCGCAGCCGGCCTTCCAGCACCATGATCTCCGCCATCTCCCGCAGGAACCAGGGGGAGATGTGGGTGAGCCGGTTCAGCTCCTCCACCGTGTGGCCCACCTGGAGCGCGCGGTAGATCCAGAAGATCCGCTGCGGCCCGGGCATCAGCAGGTGCTCCTTGAGCCGGGCCAGGTCCAGCTTGCCCTTCAGCGACCCGGCCAGGCCGAGGTAGCCTTCCTCCAGGCTGCGCAGGGCCTTCTGCAGGGCCTCCTGGAAGCTGCGGCCGATGGCCATGGCCTCGCCCACGCTCTTCATCTGGATGCCCAGCACCGGCTCGGTCTCCGGGAACTTCTCGAAGGTGAAGCGCGGCACCTTCACCACCACGTAGTCCAGCACCGGCTCGAAGGCGGCCTTGGTGCGCCCGGTGATGACGTTGGGCAGCTCCCACAGGCGGTAGCCCAGGGCCAGCTTGGTGGCCACCCAGGCGATGGGGAAGCCGGTGGCCTTGCTGGCCAGGGCCGAGGAGCGCGAGACCCGCGGGTTCATCTCGATGACGATCATCCGCCCCAGTTCGGAGTTGAGCGCGAACTGGATGTTGCTGCCGCCGGTCTCCACCCCGACCCCGCGGATGACGGCCTTGGCCGCTTCGCGCATGCGCTGGTATTCGGGGTCGGTGAGGGTGAGGATGGGCGCCACGGTGATGCTGTCGCCGGTGTGGATGCCCATGGGATCGATGTTCTCGATGCCGCAGATGATCTCCACGTTGTCGTCCAGGTCGCGCACCACCTCCAGCTCGAACTCCTTCCAGCCGAGGATGCTCTCCTCCACCAGCACCTGGCGGATCGGCGAAAGGTCCAGGCCGCGCTGGATGATGGCCTCGAACTCGTCGATGTTGTAGGCGATGCCGCCGCCGCTGCCGCCCAGGGTGTACGAGGGGCGGATGATGGCCGGAAAGCCGGTGAGCTTGGCCAGGGCCCGGGCCTCCTCCATGCTGTGGGCGAAGCCGCCCCGGCAGGTCTCCAGCCCCAGCTGCTCCATGAGGGCCTTGAACTGCTCCCGGTCCTCGCCGCGCTCGATGGCCGCCGGCTGGGCGCCGATCAGGCGCACCCCGAAGCGCTCCAGCAGCCCGGCCCGGTGCGCCTCCATGGCCAGGTTCAGGGCGGTCTGGCCGCCCACGGTGGGCAGCAGCGCGTCCGGCCGCTCGCGCTCGATGATCCGCTCCAGCACGGCCAGGCTGAGCGGCTCCACGTAGGTGGCGTCCGCCCGGGCCGGGTCGGTCATGATCGAGGCCGGGTTGGAGTTCAGCAGGATGGTGCGCACGCCCTCCTCGCGCAGGGCCTTGAGCGCCTGGGTGCCGGAGTAGTCGAATTCGCAGGCCTGGCCGATCTGGATGGGCCCGGCGCCCAGCACCAGCACGCTCTTGAGGTCCAGATTCTTAGGCATGGTGGTTCTCCATCATCCGGACGAAGCGGGGGAAGGCGCCGCGGGCGTCGTGGGGCCCCGGGGAGGCCTCCGGGTGGTGCTGCAGGCTGAAGATGGGCAGGGTGCGATGGGCCAGGCCCTCCACGGTGCCGTCGGACAGGTGCCGGTGGGTCACCTCCAGCTCCTGCGGCAGGGTGGCCTCGTCCACGGCGAAGCCGTGGTTCTGGGCGGTGATCTCCACCTGGTTGGTGCGCAG
>JARLGP010000112.1 GCA_031292735.1 Holophaga sp. | reverse complement strand
TGGGGCGGGAACATCATCTCCGAGAACGTCTCGCTCAAACACTACATGAACAACACCTGGGTTTCGGTGCCGATCAAGGAGGACAAGCCGTCGGACCAGGACCTGTTCGGCGCCTTCTACGATCCCGCCATGGAAGCGTAAATGTCCCGCGGCTTCAGGCCGGACCGCTCCCGGGGCGGGTGAAGGATTGCCATGGGATCATCCCTGTCACGCGGTTCCGCCGTGGCGCTGCTGGTCGCCGGGGCCTACTTCATGGAGAACCTGGACGGCACGGTCATCGTCACGGCCCTGCCGCAGATGGCGCGAGCCTTCCATGTCCACGCCCTGGACCTGAACATCGGGGTGTCAGCCTACCTGCTGACCCTCGCGGCCCTGATCCCGGCCAGCGGCTGGATGGCGGACCGCTACGGCCTGCGCACCGTCTTCGCCGGCGCCATCGCGCTGTTCACCATGGCCTCGATGCTCTGCGGCCTGTGCCAGACCCTTGTCGCGTTCACCCTGGCCCGCATCCTCCAGGGGGTGGGCGGCGCCATGATGGTGCCCGTGGGCCGGCTGGCGGTGCTCCGGACCACCGAGAAGCACGAGCTGATCAACGCCATCGCCACCATTACCTGGCCCGGCCTGGCGGCGCCGCTGCTGGGGCCTCCCCTGGGCGGCTTCATCGCCACCTACGCTTCCTGGCACTGGATCTTCTACCTCAACGTGCCGCTCGGGATCGCCGCCCTGGTGGCGGCGCTCCGGCTGCTGCCCCGGAACCGGGAGCCGGCGCGGCCCTTCGACGGTGTCGGCTTCGTCCTCACCGGCGCGGCCTGTTTTGCCCTGGTCTACGGGCTGGAGCTGGTGAGCCGCGACCAGGCTTCCCGCGCCACCGTGGCCGTGGTGCTGCCGGGCACCGCCGCCATCTGGGGCGCCGCATGGATCCACGCCCGCCGGCAGGCGCACCCACTGATGGACCTGAGGGCCATGGCGATCCGCAGCTACGCGGTGACCATCCGCGGCGGCGCCTGCTACCGGATGGCCATCGCCGCCATCCCGTTCCTGCTGCCGCTGCTGTTCCAGATCGGATTCGGCCTCAACGGCTTCATCGCGGGGACGCTGGTGCTGGCGGTGTTCGCCGGCAACCTGGCCATGAAGCCCCTGACCACGCCCATCCTGCGCCGGTGCTCCTTCCGCGCCACGCTGCTGGTCAACGGCAGCCTGAACGCCGGCATCATCTTCGCCTGCGCCCTGCTGACCCCCGCCACCCCGGTGCCGGCCATCGTCGCGCTGCTGTTCGCCAGCGGCATGACCCGCTCCATGCAGTTCACCGCGCTCAACACCCTCGCCTTCGCCGATGTGCCGGAGGGCTGGATGAGCGGCGCCAATACCGTGTTCAACATGGTGCAGCAGTTGTTCATGGCCATGGGGATCGCCCTGGGCGCCGTGGCGCTCCGGATCGCGGGCCTGCTGGGCCCGCGCGCGGCCCCGGGCGCCATTCCCCTGGCCCATTTCCGCACGGCCTTCGTCATCATCGGCGCCATCTCGCTGTTCGGGGCGCTGGACGTGTTCGGGCTCGACCCCGCGGCCGGAGACAATGTCCGCTTGCGGAAGTGAGGCTCCGCGGCCACGGCCCTGGCCAACCCTGGCCTGGCCGGGAATAATGGGCCGGGACAGGATCCCCCATGCACCCAGACCCGCCTCCGGACCACGACGACCTCGACCCCAGCGACTGGCCCTCCGAGCGGGCCCAGGCGCACCGGATGCTGGACGACATCCTGGACCATGTGGAGCACGTCCGCGGCCGCCCGGTATGGCGGCCGATCCCGGAGGCGGTGAAGAATGGCCTGCGTGAACCCTGCCCACGCGAGCCCACCCCCCTGGCTGAGGTGCACCAGCAGTTCCTCCGCCTGGTCCTGCCATACGGCACCGGCAATGTGCACCCCGGCTTCATGGGCTGGGTGCACGGCGGGGGCTCGGTGGCCGGGATGCTGGGGGAGATGCTGGCGGCCGGGCTGAACGCCAACCTGGGCGGCCGCGAGCACATGCCCATCGAGGTGGAACGGCAGATCCTGCGCTGGCTGGCGCCCCTGTTCGGCATGCCCGGCGAGGCCGGCGGGCTGTTCGTCACCGGGTCGTCCATGGCCAACTTCATGGCCATCCTGGTGGCCCGCACCGGCGCCCTGGGCCCGGAGGTGCGCCCGCGCGGACTGGCCGCCATGCCGGTCCGGCTGGCGGCCTACGCCTCCGCCGCGGTGCACGGCTGCGTGCGCCGCGGCATGGAGATGGCCGGCCTGGGCGGCGATGCCCTGCGGCAGGTGGCGGTGGACCGCGACGGGCGCATGGATCCGGACGCCCTGCTCCAGGCCGTCCGCTGGGACCGCGCCGCCGGCCTGCGCCCGTTCCTGGTGGTGGCCACCGCCGGCACGGTGGACACCGGCGCCATCGACGACCTGGAAGCGGTCGCCGCCATCGCCCAGGCCGAGCGGCTCTGGTTCCACGTGGACGGGGCCTATGGCGCGCTGGCCATCCTGGCCCCGGGCCTGGCCCCGCGCCTGGCCGGGATCCAGCGGGCCGATTCCCTGGCGCTGGACTTCCACAAGTGGGGCCAGGTTCCGTACGACGCGGGCTACCTCCTGGTGCGGGACGGAGCCCTGCAGCAGCGCACCTTCGCCGCGCCCGCGGTCTACCTGGGCCGGGAGGCCCGGGGCCTGGCGGCCGGATCGCCCTGGCCATGCGATTTCGGCCCCGACCTGTCCCGCGGGTTCCGGGCCCTGAAGGTCTGGTTCACCCTGAAGGTGTACGGCACCGAGCGGCTGGGGGCGGTGATCGCCCACACCTGCGCCCTGGCCCAGTACCTCAAGGCCCGGGTGGAGGCCTGCCCGCGGCTGGAGCTGATGGCTCCGGTCAGCCTCAACATCGTCTGCTTCCGCGTGCGCGGCGCCGATCCCGACCGCCTGAACCGGCGGGTGGTGGAGCTGCTGCAGGAGTCGGGCCGGGCGGCGCCGTCCACCACCACCCTGGACGGCCAACTGGTGATCCGGGCCGCCATCGTCAACCACCGCACCCAGTCCCGCGACATCGACGCGCTCATCGCGGCGACCCTTGAGATCGCATCTCATTTGCTGGAAACATGAGCGTTGCTTAAAATGAAAAGAGGCGCGCCGCCCCGGGAGATGTCATGCCTACCTTGTCCCAATCCTTCCACGTCAAAGGCATGCAACTGCGCAACCGGCTGGTGATGGCGCCCATGGTGACCGGGCTGGCCGAGGACTTCGCGCCCAGCCAGGCCCAGATCGACTGGTACGTGCAGCATGCGCAGAGCGGCGTGGGGCTGGTGGTGGTGGAGGCCTGCGCCGTGGCTCCGGACGCCCTGATCCTGGAACGGCTGCTGGGCATCTGGGATGACGCCCAGGTGGCCGGCCTGGCGCGGCTGGCCCAGGGCATCCAGGCCCAGGGTGTGCCCGCGGTGCTGCAGCTTGTCCATGGAGGTGGCCGCGCCTACCGCGAGGACCCGGCCCAGGAGCGGGTCGGCGTCTCCCCCGTGGCGCTCCTGCCGGGGCCGCCGCCCCGGGCGCTGACCGAGCCGGAAATCCAGGGCATCATCGAGGCCTTCGCCCGGGCCGCGCGCCGCGCCGCCAAGGCCGGCTTCGACGGGGTGGAGGTGCATGCCGCCCATTACTACCTGCTCTCCCAGTTCCTGTCCCCGTACACCAACCACCGTACCGACCACTGGGGCGGAGACCTGGCCGGCCGGTCGCGGTTCCCGGTGGAAGTGGTGAAGGCGGTGCGCCGGGCCGTGGGTCCGGACTACCCGATCTTCTGCCGGATGCACTCCCAGGAGAACCTGGAAGGGGGCATGAGCACCGAGGACTCGATCTTCTTCGCCCAGGCCCTGGAAGCGGCCGGGGTGGACGTCCTGAATCTCTCGGGCATCGGCCAGTCCTCCGTGGGGGAATGGCATGGCCAGCCCTACCTCATTTCCAGCTCGCTGCCGCCCAAGGGCGCGCCGGGCGGCATCTTCGGCGTTTCCGCCGGACGGATCCACGCGGCCGTGCGCATCCCGGTCATCACCGTGGGCAAGCTGGCCGAACCCGGCGCGGCCCAGGCCGTGCTGGACCGGGACCAGGCCGACCTGGTGGCCCTGGCCCGGCCCCTGATCGCCGATCCCATGGCCGCCGAGAAGCTGCTCGCCGGCCGGGATGCCGACATCCATCCATGCAAGGAATGCCTGGCCTGTTTTGCCGCGATCCGCAAAGGGCCGATCAAATGTTCGGTGAACGCGGCCGTGTGACCTTGTCCCGGAGCTGAGCCATGAATCTTTCCGCAAAATCCTCCATCGTCGTGCTCACCGGAGCCGGCATTTCCGCCGAAAGCGGGCTCAAGACCTTCCGCGATTCAGGAGGGCTGTGGGAGAACCAGCGAGTGGAGGACGTGGCCACCCCGGAAGGGTTCCAGCGGAATCCGGAGCTGGTGCACCAGTTCTATAACGAGCGCAGGGCCCAGCTGCAATCGGCCAGGCCCAACCCGGCCCACGATGCCCTGGCCAGGCTGGAGCAGCATTGGCCCGGCGAGTTCCTGCTGGTCACCCAGAACGTGGACGATCTCCACGAGCGGGCCGGCAGCAGGAAGCTCATCCACATGCACGGCGAACTGCACAAGGTGCGCTGCCTGCGCTGTGGCGCGGTGCAGACCTGGACCGGCGACACCTCGCCCGCGCAGGCCTGCCCGCTGTGTGGCCGCAAGGGCGGGCTGCGGCCGCACATCGTCTGGTTCGGCGAGATGCCGCTGGAGATGCCGCGCATCCAGCACGCGCTGGAGCGCTGCGACCTGTTCCTGGCCGTGGGCACCTCGGGCAACGTCTATCCCGCGGCCGGTTTCGTGGACCTGACCAGGCCCGGCACGCACACCATGGAACTCAACCTGGAGCCGTCGCTGGTGAGTTCCCGGTTCAAGGAAAAGCGCCAGGGTCCGGCTTCCATCACGGTGCCGGCCCTGGTGGAACAGTGGCTGCAAGGCCTGAAGGACGAGTGAGGGGAAGCCAAGGAGTACTGCATTCGAGACCGTTACAGCTATCACACACCCTGCACTACAAGCGGGCAGGCGTGGGGCGACCAATTTTATCTTTCCTAATAATTTCTTTTGGTTGATAATTCTGAAAACACACCTCGGCTGGAGTGGCTCTCTCTCTGGTTTTCCTTCTAAACATGGGTTTTTCGCGCACCGTGTCCAAGCTGTGGGATGGTCCACGCCCCTCCGGGAGAAGGCCGCCGCACCTTGGACATGTCGTTTCCTCACAATGCAAGTCTCAGGAGGCACCATGAAATCGTCCCTCGTGTCGGCATTCATCGCCGTCGCTCTCGCAGGAAGCTTCTTGGCGTGCGACAAGGGTGCCAAGGAAATCAAGATCGGCGGCGTTGGCCCCCTCACCGGCGAAGCGGCAACCTTCGGTGCTTCCACCAAGAATGGCTACGACATGGCCGTCGCGGAATGGAATGCCAAGGGCGGCGTGCTGGGCAAGCAGGTCAAGATGACCTTCGCCGACGACAAGGGCGACCCCGCGGAAGGCGCCACCGTCTTCACCAAGCTGATCGAGCAGGACAAGTCGGTGGCCATCGTCGGCACCGTCATGTCCAAGGTTTCGCTGGCCGGCGCGCCCATCTGCCAGAACGCCAAGATCCCCATGATCGCCACCTCCTCCACCAACCCCAAGGTCACCCTGGTGGGCGACTACATCTTCCGCGCCTGCTTCATCGATCCGTTCCAGGGCACGGTGGGCGCCAAGTTCGCGTACGAGGACCTGAAGGCCAAGAAGGCCGGCTGCCTGTTCGATGTGGGCAACGACTACACCAAGGGCCTGTCCGAGTTCTTCAAGGCCAAGTTCACCTCCCTGGGCGGGGAAGTGGTCGGCTATGAAGGCCACGCCACCGGCACCACCGACTTCAAGGCCCAGCTCACCAAGATCCTGGGCGCCAAGCCCGATGTGCTCTACGTCTCCGACTACTACAACGACGTGGCCCTGATCGCCAAGCAGGCCCGCGAACTGGGCTTCAAGGGCCCGCTGGTGGGCGGCGACGGCTGGGACTCCCCCAAGCTCATGGAAGTGGGCGGCGCGGCGGTCGAAGGCTGCTTCTTCACCAACCACTACTCCCAGGATGACGCCTCGCCCCTGGTGCAGAGCTTCGTGAAGAGCTACCAGGCCAAGTACGGCGCGGCTCCGGACGCCCTGGCGGCGCTCGGCTACGACGCCACCAACATCATGCTGGACGCCATCTCCCGCGCCGGATCCACCGACGGCGCCAAGATCAAGGACGCCCTGGCGCACACCGACCTCAAGACCGTCACCGGCCAGGTGAAGTTCGACGGCGACCGCAACCCCGTGAAGTCCGCCGTCATCATTCAGATCAAGGGCGGCAAGCAGGTCTTCAAGACTACCGTCAACCCGTAATCTGCGGAATTGCCAACCAGAGAGGGGTGCCCACCAGGGCACCCCCTTTCCAAGAGAGGGGATACCCTATGGGTTCTATCTTCAGCCTCCAGCAGATCGTCAACGGTCTCCAACTGGGCGCCATCTATGCGTTGATCGCCCTTGGCTACACCATGGTCTACGGAATCGTCCGCCTCATCAATTTCGCCCACGGCGACTTCTTCATGGTCGGGGCCTATGCGGCCTACGGCGCTTTCTACATCTTCAACTTCCTCCTGCCCCAGGGGGGCGGCCTCGCCTTCGTGGTGCTCATCCTGGCCATGGCCGGCGGCGGCGCCGTGGCGCTGCTCTCCAACCAGTTCGCCTACAAGCCGCTGCGCTACAAGCCCAGGCTGTCCTCCCTGGTGACCGCCATCGGCGTCTCCATGCTGCTGGAGTACCTGTTCTCGGCCACCCCGTTCATCGGGCCCTCGCCCCGCGGCTTCCCTGAACTGCTCAAGAAGCACATGTTCACCATCGGCTCGGCCCAGGTCTCCAACTACGTGATGATCGACCTCCTGGTCGCGGCCGTGCTGATGATCGGCCTCACCTTCCTGATCAAGCGCACTCCCATGGGCAAGGCCATGCGCGCCGTCTCCGAGGACAAGGATGCCGCCAAGCTCATGGGCATCGACGTGGAGAAGGTGATCGCCTTCACCTTCCTGATCGGCGGCAGTTTCGCCGGCGCGGCCGGCCTGCTGGCCGGGCTGACCTACCCGCGCATCCAGCCCTACATGGGCATCCTGCCCGGCCTCAAGGCGTTCATCGCCGCCGTGCTCGGAGGCATCGGCAACGTGCCTGGAGCCGTGCTGGGCGCCTTCATCATGGGCATCGCCGAAACCTGCGCCACCGCCTACAATTCCCTCCTGGGTGAAGGCATCGCCTTCGTGATTCTTATCGTCGTCCTCCTCCTGAGGCCGAACGGCATTCTCGGCGAAAAGACCGCCGATAAGATTTAGGGGAAACGGCATGAAGACATTCAAACTTCCCAAATTCACGCTCGCCGCGGCCATCTTCTACGTGGTCGTCCAGGCCCTGATCCTCACCGGCGTCCTCAACGGCTATTTCGTGGTGATCATCAACCGCGCGCTCATCTTCGTCATCCTGGCGGCGACCCTCAACCTCATCAACGGCGTGGTGGGGCAGTTCTCCCTCGGCCACATGGGCTTCGCGGCGGTCGGGGCCTACGTCTCCGGCACCATCACGACCCTCGTCTTCAAGCTGAGCCCCCACGTCTTCACCGACAACCTGATCTTCCTCGCGGCGATCGTCATCGGCGGCATCGGCGCGGCCATCGTGGGCTTCCTCATCGGGTTCCCGTCCCTGCGGCTCAAGGGCGACTACCTTGCCATCATGACCCTGGGGTTCGGTGAAATCATCCGCACCATCCTCAACAACATCGCCTACGTGGGCGGCCCCCGAGGCCTGCTCGGCATTCCCAAGTTCTCCGGGTTCACCACCATCTTCGTGTTCACCTTCCTCACCATGGTGCTGCTGCGCAACATCGTGCAGTCCTCCCATGGCCGGGCGATGCTTTCCATCCGCGACAACGAACTCGCCTCCGAGCTGGTCGGGGTGGACACCACCCGCTACAAGGTGCTCGGCTTCGTCATCGGCGCCTTCTTCGCCGGCATCGCGGGCGGCCTCCTGGCCCACCTGCTGCAGATCGCCCATCCCACCCAGTACGGCTTCTACGCCTCCAGCATCCTGCTCATCATGGTGTATGCGGGCGGCATGGGCTCCCTGACCGGTTCCATCATCGCGGCCTTCAGCCTCACCTTCGCCACCGAGGGCTTGCGGGTGGGCATCGACTGGCTCCGCGACTCGGTCGGCATCCCGATCGGCACCGAGTGGACGATGGTGATCTACGCCCTCCTGCTGATCTTCATCATGCTGTTCAAGACCGAAGGGTTCATGGGCATGCGCGAATCCAAGATCCTCATCATTGAGGAGAAGCACGTATGAGCGATTCCACCCCGGTTCTTTCCATCCAGGGCATGTCCCATTATTTCGGCGGCCTCAAGGCGGTTTCCGAGTTCAGCTACGATGTGCCCGAAGGGGTCATCTACGGCCTGATCGGGCCCAACGGCTCCGGCAAGACCACCACCTTCAACCTGGTCACCGGGATCTACACGCCCACCCACGGCAAGATCCTGTTCCAGGGCGAGGACATCGTCGGCCTGAAGCCCTACAAGATCGTCCACAAGGGCATCGCCCGCACCTTCCAGAACCTCCGCATCTTCAGCAACCTCAGCGTGATCGACAACATCCGGGTGGCCCGCCACTTCACCACCAAGGCCGGCATCTTCTCGTCGTTCCTGCGCCTGCCCAATTTCATGAAGGAGCAGGAAGTGGTCATGCACGAGACCATGGAGCTCATCAAGCTGATGAACCTCGAGGCCCGCGCCACCGACTTCGCCAAGAACCTGCCCTACGGCGAACTCCGCCGGCTGGAGATCGCCCGCGCCCTGGCCACCAAGCCCAGGCTCATCCTGCTGGACGAGCCCGCGGCAGGCATGAACCCCAAGGAGACCGAGGACCTCATGAAACTGGTCCGGCGGGTGCGGGACGAGTTCAAGGTCACCATCTTCCTCATCGAACACCATATGAAGTTCGTCACCGGGATTTGCGAGCGGGTGAAGGTCATCGATTTCGGCGAGACCATCGCCGAAGGCAAACCCGAGGACGTGGTCAAGGATGTCAAGGTGCTTGAGGCCTACCTCGGGCGGAAGGCGGTCGTATGCTAAGCGTCAGCAACCTCAAAGTCACCTATGGCCAGATCGCGGCCATTTCGGATGTCTCCTTCGAAGTGCCGGACGGCAAGATCGTATCCCTGATCGGGGCGAACGGCGCCGGCAAGACCACCACCCTCCGGGCCATCAGCGGCCTGGTGGAACCGGCGGCCGGCAAGGTCATGTTCAAGGACCAGGACATCACCGGCATGCCGGCCCACAAGCTGGTGGCCATGGGCATCTCCCACGTTCCCGAAGGCCGGAAGATCTTCCCGACCCTCACCGTGCGGGAGAACCTGGAGATGGCCGGATGGACCGTCAAGAGCAAGGCCGAGGTTCAGCGGCGCATGGAAGAAGTGTTCGAGATGCTGCCCCGCATCAAGGAGCGCATCGGCCAGCTGGGCGGCACCCTTTCCGGCGGCGAGCAGCAGATGCTGGCCGTGGGCCGGGCCATGATCACCGGCGGCGACATCCTGCTGCTGGACGAGCCGAGCATGGGCCTGGCCCCGGTGCTGGTGGACGAGATCTTCGACAAGATCATCCAGATCAACAAGCGCGGCACCACCATCC
>JARLGP010000002.1 GCA_031292735.1 Holophaga sp. | reverse complement strand
CCGGTGCCCGCCCTGCCGGCCATCGCCGCCGTTCCGGCCGGGTCCGCGCCGGCCGCCGTCCCCGCCTCCGTTTCCGCCGTCCCCGTGGCCGCGCCGGCCTCCGCCAAGGCGGTTCCGGCCCTGTCCCCGCTGCCGGCCATCAACGCACCGTTCCAGAGCCTTCCGGCCCTGGCGGTGAGCGCCCTGCTGCCCGCCACCCCCGGGGCCCAGGACACCTCCATGGCCATGGTCCCGGCCCCGCGCGCCCCGGAAACCCGCCGGGAAGAGCGCCGCGGCGGCCGGACCCTCGGCGACGTGGGCCAGCACTACACCGGCACCCGCATGACCATCGACGTGGTGGGCACCGATCTCACCAGCTTCCTGCGCATCATCGCCGACACCGCCCACCTGAACCTCATCGTGGACCAGGACGTCCAGGGCATCTACACCTTCAAGTTCACCGACACCCCCTGGGACCAGGTGCTGGACGTGATCCTGAAGCATGCCGGCCTGGGCAAGGAGATCAGCAACGGCATCATCCGCGTGGCCAAGGTGGAGAAGCTGCAGAAAGAGGAAGAGGACCGCAAGCGGCTGGACGACGCCCGGGCCCTGTCCGGCGAGACGCAAAGCATCACCCGTCCGCTGTCCTTCGCCAAGGCTAACGACGCCAAGAACATCCTGGAGAAGGTGCTGACCAAGCGGGGCAGCCTCATCGTCGACGAGCGCACCAACACCCTCATCATCACCGACCTGCCCCGGAACCTGCCCCTGGTGGACGATCTCATCGCCCAGCTGGACGTGCAGATCCAGCAGGTGCAGATCGAGGCCCGGGTGGTGGAAGCCACCAAGAACTGGCAGCAGGCGTTCGGCGTGCAGTGGCCCACCAGCAACAGCAGCTCCACCTCGCTCACCGTCAACGGTTCGTCCGCCTCCTGGATCGCCAACAACTCGGCATCCTGGAACAGCATCAACAACAAGAGCACCAGCGGCACGTCCACTGCGGTCGGCTACTCCGGCGGCATGACCGGGGTCACTGATATCTCGGGGGCCGCCGGCGAAATGTGGCTGTCCTTCCTCAGCAACCGCATGAGCATCAACGTGGTGCTGCAGGCCCTGGAATCCGAAGGGGTGGTGAAGATCATTTCCTCGCCCAAGGTGGTGACCCAGAACAACAAGAAGGCCAAGGTCCTCTCCGGCCAGAAGATTCCTTATCCGGCCACCCAATCGGGCAACAATTCCGGCGCCATCACCGTGTCCTTCGCCGAGGCCAACCTGTCCCTGGAAGTCACCCCGCAGATCACCAACGACGGCACCATCCTCATGGACATCCATGTGGAAAAGGACGACGCCAACTTCTCCCAGGAAGTGTCCGGAACCCCCACCATCACCACCCGGCTGGTGGAGACCCAGGTGCTGGTCAAGGACGGCGGCACCGCCATCATGGGCGGGGTCTACAAGAACACCAACAGCACCTCCTCCACCGGGGTGCCGTGGCTGAAGGATCTGCCGATCCTCGGCTTCCTGTTCCGCAACAAGTCCGATAAGGACGAAAACGACGAACTGCTGGTCTTCATCACCCCGCGCATCCTGAAGAACTAGCAGCCGTTGCGGAGCCTGCTCCGCTATGGCTGCTTGTGCCCAGAACGGCCGCTGCCAACCGAACGCATGCAACGGTGCTAGGGGGCTTTCCAGCCATGCACAGGGCCCCGATCCGGGGCCCTGCTTGCGTTGGATGGCGGATGCCTACTTGGCGGTGATCGGCAGGGTGCGCACCAGGCGCTTGCAGGTGTTGCACAGGATGGTGTAGGTGTCGGGCTGCTCGAAGTGGTAGACGAAGCCGGGCCCTTCCATGGGGGTCTGGTCGGCCTTTTCCAGCCGGCCGAAATGGTACTCGGCGATGCGGACACTTTGGGGGGCGGTGAGGTCCGCTCCGCAGTTGGGACATGAGATGGCAGCCATGCTTGCTCCTGAGTAAGAGGATGAACGCTACTTGATGAAAAGGTACCAGACGCCGAACACCACGAGACCGAGAAAAATCATTCCGGCGACGACCCGCAGGATCACCCTTCCGATTCTATAAGCAACCCAGAGCAGAAGCACCAGGCATACCGCCGTGATGGTCATCTGGAAGGGGGTCATGGGCGGGCCGGAAACCCGGGTCACTGTCACGGCTTCCGTCCCATGGGCATGAGCGGGAGCCTTTGCCTGCGCTTTCATCCTTGATCTCCAATCATTGCTGCAACGATTTGTCCCGGTTGGGGATCTCCTTGACTGGGAAGGGGATGTCGCAGGCTTCCCCAGTGTATCCTGGCGCCGCGCGGGACGGCGGATGCTGGTACCATGGATTTTCCGCACATTCGGTCCCGACCCCCGGGCCGCTCGCCGACGCATCACGCTGGAAACCACTGCACATGCTCATCGATTACGCCGCCATCACCCACCCCGGCAGGGTCCGCCAGAACAACGAGGACGCCTATCTTGTGAGTGCTCTGGATGGCGAGGAGCCGCTGGTGAACGGGCTGCGCCCCCATTCGCCGATCCGCCAGAACGGCATCCTGGCGGCGGTGGCCGACGGCATGGGCGGGGCCGCCTCCGGCGAGATCGCCTCCCGGGAAGGGCTGGCCTCCCTGGCGGTGAACCTGTTCGGCCATTGGGGCCGGTTTCCCGCGGCCAAGGCGGTGGAGGCGGATCTGCTGCGGGCCCTGAAACATGCCGCCGAGGCGGCGTCCAGCGCGGTGGCCCGCTACGCCGACGCCGACCGGGCCTCCCGGGGCATGGGCTCCACCCTCACCGCCGCGGTGATCTGGAACGGCTACGGCTACCTCGCCCAGGTGGGCGACAGCCGGGCCTACCTGTTCCGCGCCGGGCGCATGGCGCTGCTCACCGAGGACCAGACCCTCATGCGCGAACTGATCAACCAGGGCAGCATCACCCCGGAGCAGGCCAAGGTGCATCCCCAGCGCAGCGTCATCACCCAGGCCCTGGGGGGGCCGGACCCGGTCCGGGTGGCCCTGGGCAAGGTGACCTTGCGGCGTGGCGACCGCCTGCTGCTGTGCACGGACGGGATGCACGGGGAGCTTCCGGACGACCGGATGGCAGCGATCCTGGCGCTGGGCCTGCCGGCCCAGGAAAGCCTGGACCGGATGCAGCAGGAAGTCCTGGCCCTGGGCGGCCGGGACAATGTCACCGCGCTGCTGCTGGAACTGAACGACCCCACCTTCCCGGTGCCGCTGGCCGGGGAAGGCATCCGGGTGGTGGAACCGGTGCTGCCGGCCGTGCGGGAGACCCCGCGGTTCCTGGCCCGGCTTGGACGAATCCTAGGGAGAAACTCATGAGTCTACTGCAAGGCACCCTATCGCTCAGGCGTTTCCTGGTGATGGGCCCGGTGCCCACCGAGGACGACCTGCTGCAAGGTCTCCGCCAGGATGCCTTCCGTCCGTTCGAGGACGGCCTGGAGGAGGAGCGGCTGGGCTGGTGCGACTGGCGCAACCTGCTGATCACCCCGCCCGAGGGCGACTGGGTCAGCCAGGAACGGTTCGCCATCTTCTCCCTGCGCCTGGACACCCGCAAGGTGCCCGCGGCCCTGCTCAAGGCCCAGGTGGAGCTCAAGCTGCAGAGCCTGCAGAAGGAGAAGGACCTGGCCTTCGTCGGCAAGGAGGCGCGGATCTCGCTGCAGGACGAGGTGAAGGCCGACCTGCTCCGCAAGGTGCTGCCCACCCCCAAGGTGGCCGAGGTGGCCTGGGACCTCAAGGGCGGCATGCTCTGGACCACCGCCTCCTCCAGCAAGACCCAGTCGTCGCTCATCGGGCTGTTCATCAAGTCCTTCGGCTGCGAACTGCAGCCGCTGGCCCCGCTGCTCCTGGCCGGGCGCCTGCTGCCCAAGGTCTCAGTGGAGTCCCTCATGGCGCTGGAACCCTTCGACCTGACCCTGGAGACCGCATGAAGCCGATGGAACTCATTGAACAAGGCCGTTTTCTCGGGGAGGAGTTCCTGCTCTGGCTGTGGATGCGGGGACTCGCCGAAGGCGGCACCAGCGGGCTGGAGGGAGACCAGTCGGCCTGTTTCGTGGACGACGCAGTGCAGCTGGTCACCGAGCGGGGCGATGTCAAGGAGCTGAGCCTGCGCAAGGGCAATCCGGCCGAAAGCCGGGAGGCCTTCGAGGCCCTGTCCCGGGGCATGCGCCCGGCCAAGGCCAAGGTGCGGCTGCTGTCCGGCGACATGGAATGGACCTTCACCCTGGGCGCCGCGGGGCTGGAGATCAGCACGCTCAAGCTGCCGCCCACCCAGTCCAAGGACAACCAGGGCAGGGTGGCCGACCGGTTGTTCCTGCTGGAGGAGGGCATGGCCCACCTGGAGCGGCGCTTCCAGGCCTTCCTCACCGCCCGCACCCAGGATCCGGATGAACTCCAGGAGACGTTGCGGGCCTGGTTGCGCCAAGGGCTGGAAGGGCTGGTGGGAGCTGGCGCCGACAACCTGCCATGGCAGGGCTGAACAGCCGCTGGATCTTCGCCCTGGCCGCCTGCGCGGTCATGGGGGGCTGCGCTGTCCCTCCCGCCCCCGCCACCCGTCCCCGCGCGCGCCGGCCGG
>JARLGP010000111.1 GCA_031292735.1 Holophaga sp. | reverse complement strand
TCGAAGGGGTTGGCCCCATTGAGTTCCGCCGTGGAGATCAGGCTCATGTAGCCGTCCCCCACCTCGGCACCACTGAGGTTGCGGTAGAACAGGGAATTTTTCCGATGCAGGATGGCCCTTTTCAGAATTTGTTCGCAAAGGTTGTTGTCGATGGCCGCCAGCTCGACCTTCAGGAACACCGTCAGGCGCTCCACCCGTGCCTGCTGCGCAGACAAGGGCGTCTAAGCGCAGTATTCGGGTCGCCCCAAAAATCGCCCCAAAGAAACCCACAAGCGGCCGCGCTATGGCATGGTGGAGCCCGGTGCCGCGGAAGGCCGAAGGTCCAATGGTGCATCTTTGCCCGCGTCTAAGCGTGGTTATGGGTTACGTCATCGACAATGGTGGATCGCCAGGGCCGTTTTGTGACGGCCAGGGCGATACCCCGTTTAAGAGAGTGAACAAAAGGACGTACCCGATGCGGCACCACTTTTCTAACCTGCCGAGGAGGAGCGATGGCGGCGCGCAAAAAGAACATCAGCCTCAAGCCGGGCAAGAACCGGGAGGCCCTGACCATCACCCACCCCAACGCTGCCGGCATCGACATCGGCAGCGCCACCCACTTCGTGGCGGTACCCCCGGACCGCGACGATGAACCCGTGCGGGCCTTCCCCAGTTTCACGGCGGATCTGTACGCGATCGCCGACTGGCTGAAGTCCTGCAAGGTCGACAGCGTGGCCATGGAATCCACAGGGGTGTATTGGATCCCACTGTTCGAGATCCTGGAAGCACGTGGCTTCAAGGTCTTCCTGGTCAACGCGCGGCACGTGAAGAACGTGTCAGGGCGCAAATCGGACGTGCTTGATTGCCAGTGGATCCAACAGCTCATGACTTATGGGCTGCTCGGCGCTGCCTTCCGCCCGACCGAAGAGGTGTGCGTACTGCGCGCCCTATGGCGCCAGCGCGGCATGTTGCTGAAGAGCCAGGCCAGGAGCATCCAGCACATGCAGAAGGCGCTCACCCAGATGAATATCCAGCTGGCCAACGTCATTTCCGACATCGCTGGCGAGACGGGCCTGAAGATCCTTCGAGCCATCCTCGCCGGAGAAAGGGACGGGAGGGTTCTGGCAGCCATGAGGAATTCCAGAATCCAAGCCAGCGCTGAGGAAATCGCCAAGAGTCTGCAAGGCAACTGGAGGACTGAGCACCTGTTCGCCCTCAAGCAGGCCCTCGCTTCCTTCGACTTCCTGGGGACCCAACTCGCCGAGGTGGACCAGGAACTCGAAAAGCAATTGCAGGTCCTCAAGACCAAGGAGGGCGACCCCGCCAAAGGCAAGCAGCGGGGGCGGACCCGCAATGCCCCTAAGTTCGACCTTCCCACCCAACTGTTCAAGATGTGCGGAGTTGATCTGACACGCATTGATGGGATGTGTCTTTCCGGCAGGGCTGCCTGAATACCGAATGACAATCCCGTAGGCTCATATCCATGCGAAAGGGAGCGGCATGGGACGACACCTACGAGATGCACTGCCGACCGGGGTCCAGGAGACGCGGGCCCGACTCGATGCCTGGCGGAAAACCCGAAAACGTGGGGAGCCCCATCCTGCAGAGATCTGGTCCGAAGCCGTGGAATGGGCCAGGCGTTTCGGCGTCAACCCGATCTGCCGGGCCCTGGGGCTGAGCTTCACAGACCTCCAGACGCGGTTGGGCCAGAATCGCCATGAGGTCCTGCAGATGCCCAAGCCGGCGGTGCCGACCTTTGTCGAGCTGGAAGGGACTGGGTTCCATGCCGACACCCCGGCGTGTCCAGTGGTCGAGGTGATCGGTCCAGACGGCGCCCGCATGGTGATGCGTTGGCCAGCGGGGAGCGCCGTAGACGTGGGGAAGCTCATGGCCTCGTTCCTGGCGAGGCGACCATGATCCAGATCACGCCGCACACGCGGATTTTCGTGGCGATCGAGCCCGTGGATTTTCGTCAGGGCATCGATGGACTGGCCCAGGTCTGCAAAGCCAAGCTCGGTGCCGATCCCTTCTCCGGCGCCCTGTTCGTGTTCCGCAGCCGGTCCAGGCGTTCGATCCGCGTTTTGGCCTATGACCTTCAAGGCTTCTGGCTGTGCCAAAAGCGGCTTTCGGCCGGCCGGTTCCGCTGGTGGCCGTCGTGCCCGGATGCAGCCTCGGCCAAGCTCCTGGCCCATGAACTGCAGATCCTGATCTGCGGGGGCGACCCCCGGGGGGCCAAGGTTCCGGAGGGCTGGCGCGCCGTGGGGTGAAAGATCGGGCTGGGCGGGGACGGCGCGACGTGATAGGGTAGCCAAATACGGAAGTGCAGAAATAATTCTAGTTATATTAATTATTCACTGTACTTTTGCCCTGCCTTCCAGCATCCTTGATGGATGGGACGAACCAAGCAACGAAAAAAGCCCGCCGCACCACGGCTGCGAACGGATCTCCAGCATCGAGAGTTGGACGTGGCGGCCTTGCACAGCCACTTGGACCGTGCTCGGGAAACCCTGGGAGAGGATGCCTTCCGGGACCTGAAGCAGGCGGTGGACACCCTGGCCTTCCTGAACCAGGAAGTGGAGCGGGGCAAGACCTCCCTGGCCAAGCTGAAGCTCATCCTGTTTGGGCCAAAGACGGAGAGCACCGATGCGATCTCGGGTGGCAAGGCCGCGTCCCGGCGCAAGCCCAAGGATCCGGACGCAGGCACCCCCGGCCATGGCCGCAACGGAGCCTCGGCCTACAAGGGCGCGCAGAGGGTGAAGGTGCCTCTGGAGGGCTTCCACAGCGGCGACCCCTGTCCTACGCCGGACTGCAACGGCAAGGTCTATCCCCTGGCGGAGCCGGCCACCCTGATCCGGATGAAGGGGGTGGCGCCCTTCCAGGCCACGATCTATGAGTTGGAACGCTGGCGTTGCAGTGACGGCTGTGAGAAGGTTTTCACCGCGCCAGCGCCGGCGGGCGCCGGCACAGCGAAGTACGATGCCAGCGTGGCCGCCCTGATCGGTGAGTTTCGCTACGGCACCGGCCTGCCGCACAACCGCATCGAGGCCCTGCAGCAGATTTTCGGAATTCCCTTGCCGGTTTCGACCCAATGGGAATTGGTGCTCTGGGCCGCCGGTCTGCTCCAGCCGGCCCATGCCGAGCTGATCCGTCAGGCCGCGCAGGGCGAACTCCTGCACAACGACGACACCCCCATGCGGATCCTGAAGAAGGTCGCCCGCGAGGGCAAGGAGGGCCGCAAGGCCGTCCAGACCACCGCGCTGCTGTCGCACCGGGGCCCCCACCGGATCGCCCTGTTCCTCACCGGCATGCGCCATGCCGGGGAGAACCTGGAGGCCATCCTGAAACTCCGGGCGGAGGACCTGGCCCGGCCCATCCAGATGTGCGATGGCCTCGCAGCCAATCTGGTCGGGGAGGACGGCAAAGTCGACACCCTGCTGTCGAACTGCCTGGCGCACGCTCGGCGCAAGTTCGTCGAGGTGGA
>JARLGP010000110.1 GCA_031292735.1 Holophaga sp. | reverse complement strand
TTGCCGACTGCGGGTTTTCTGGAAGCGGCGCGATCCAGTCCTGGTCTCCCCCGCCCGGGTGGCCTGGGCGGAACCCGCCGGCACCGAGCGGCACACCACCCTCACCTTGAAGAACCCCCAGCGCAAGCCCTTCCGCATCCTTTCCGCCCGCACCAGCACCCCCCTGATCCGGGTGGCCGGCATCGCCCCGGGGGGCGCCGTGGAGCAGAAACTCCAGGTTTTCCTGTCCAAAGACGCCAAACCAGGCGAATACGACGAGAAGGCCTTCGTCACGCTGGACCTGCCGGGCAAGCCCGAACTTGAAATAAGAGTGGTCGCCTCGCTCCGCTGATGATTTGACTCGACGGAGCGCCCCGGTTCTTGGTTTCCTTAAGGGTTCAAGAGGGAACCGCATGTTTTTGCTCAAGCGCCTGAAGATCAGGACCCGGCTGTTGATCATCATCCTCGGCTGCAGCCTCGCCCTGGTCTGCCTCGGCCTGACCGACCTCTACTACCTGGGCGCCATGGGCCGGGAGACCAGCGGCCTCACCCGGACTTCCGCGGTCTACCAGGAGGCCATGCGCGCCAACCTGGGGCTGCTGGCGTTCTTCATCATCTGCGGAGCGGGGCTCGGGCTCATCATCGGGGTCAGCATCCATTCCTCCCTCCGGCAGATCACCCGGCGGGTGCACGACCTGGCCGAGGGGGAGGGCGACCTCACCCAGCGGATCAACATCGAAGGCGCCGACGAACTGAGCGAAATGGCGCGGTACATCGATACCTTCATCCAGAAGGCCCAGGACACCGTGGCCCATTCCCTGGACGCCGCCGCGGAAACGGCCCATTCCAGCAGCGAATTGTCCGGCATCTCCAGGAATCTGGCCGAGAACGTGGCCAGCCAGTGCGCCATGGCGGAAAACAGCAGCAGCCTCATGGCCGAGGTGGCCCGCAACCTGAACGTCACCGAGGCGATGTCCATCACCACCACCGAGACCCTGGAATCCACCGAGCAGGTCCTCACCGGCTTCGTGACCACCCTCAACAGCGTGGGCAGCATCGTCATCAGCGAAGGGGAAAAGCAGTCCGGGCTGGCCGGCCGCATGAAGCTGCTGAGCCAGGACGCCCAGGGCATCAACGATGTGCTGGGCATCCTGGCGGAAATCGCCAACCAGACCAACCTGCTGGCGCTGAACGCCTCCATCGAGGCGGCCCACGCCCGGGAATCGGGCAAGGGCTTCGCCGTGGTGGCCGAGGAGATCCGCAAGCTGGCCGCCAAGACCCAGAATTCCCTGGCCGAGATCGACGCCAACGTCACCGCCGTGGTGGACGGCATCGGCGCCATGGTGGGGGAGACCGCCCTGGCCTCGGAGCAGATGATGGCCGTGTCCGGGCGGGCCAGGCGGCTGATGGAGGATGCCGGCACCACCGGGGCCAAGCTGCGCGGCTCGGTGGAGACCTCCTCCTAACTGGTGCAGAAGACCTCCCACATCGCCACCCGCACCAAGAACCTGATCGAGACCATGGACCACCTGGTGGAGCTGTCCAACCAGAACAAGGAGGCGGCCAACGGCGTCGGCGCGGTGTCCACCAACCTGGCCCTCAAGACCGAAGACCTGCGCAAGACCCTCTACCACTTCCGGGTGGGATAGCCGGTCCCGGGCGAACGCGAGTTCCCAATGCGGGCCAGGGCTCGCATTCTAGTCCAGGGAGAATTCGCGAATGCTGGAGACGCAAAAGACCATGGAACCCGCCGGGACCGCCGGAGCCCGTCCATGGTGGAAGGTGGAAGCCCGATGGTGGGTGCTCCTGGTGGTGGGCTCGGGCACCCTCATGTCCGCCCTGGACAGCAGCATCGTCAACGTGGCCCTGCCCGCCATCGGGAACGCCACCCGGGCCCCGCTGGCCACCCTGGAATGGGTGGTCCTCTCCTACCTCCTGGCGGTGAGCTCGACCCTGCTGGTCTTCGGCCGGATGGCCGACCTGCACGGCCGGCGCCGGATCTACCTGGCGGGCCAGGTCTGCTTCGCCCTGGGCTCGCTGTTCTGCGGCCTGTCCGGGCGGATCGGCCCACTGATCGCGTCCCGGGCCTTCCAGGGCCTGGGCGCCTCCATGGTGTTCGCCCTCAGCCCGGTGGTGCTCATCGGCGCCTTCCCGGCCGAAGAGCGGGGCCGCGCCCTGGGGCTCCAGGCCACCATGACCTACCTGGGCATGTCCATCGGCCCCGGGCTGGGCGGGTGGCTGGCCGAGCACTTCGGATGGTCCTCGGTGTTCCTGGTGAACGTTCCCATCGGGGTGGCCATGATCGCCCTTTCCCTGCGGGTGCTGCCCCACGACGCCGCCCGCTCCCGGGAGACCTCCGCCCCGTTCGACGTGACCGGGTCCGTCCTGCTGGCGGCGGCCATGGGCAGCCTGCTGCTGGCCGCCAGCCAGGGCCCCGGCCTGGGCTGGGGGAATCCCCTGGTGCTCGGGCTGTTCGCCGTCACCGCCATCTGCGCCGCCGCCTTCCTGCATCTGGAACGGCGGCTGGAGCACCCGGTGCTGGACGTGAGCCTGTTCTCCCGATGGACCTTTTCCGCCTCCACCCTGGCCGCCTTCCTGTGCTATTCGGCCACCGCGGCGGTGAACTTCTCCGCGCCGTTTCTCCTGATCCGTGCCTGCGGCTTCCCGGCATCCCGCGCCGGGCTGGCCTTGATGGCTGTCCCCGTGGGCATGCTGATGCTCACCGCCGCCGCGGGCTACCTTTCCGACCGGGTCGGCGTGCGCCTCCCGGCGACCCTGGGCATGCTGCTGCTGAGCGTCGGGGGCCTCCTGCTCCTGGCCGTCCGTCCCGGATGCGGCCTGCGGGCCTTCCTGCCCGGAGCCCTGGCCATCGGCATGGGCAGCGGGCTGTTCACCGCTCCCAACAACAGCGCGATCATGGGGGCCGCGCCCCTGCAGCGGCGCGGGGTGGCCGGCGCCATCCTGGCCGCCGCGCGCACCACCGGGTTTGCCACCGGCACCGCCCTGGCCGGGGTGATCTACGAAATCCGCCTGCACGCCCTGCATTCCTCGGCCCCCTATGCCATCGCCGCGGGAGCCCACACCTGCTTCATCGCCGTATCCGCCCTTGGCCTGGCCGCCGCCATGCTCAGCATGACGCGGCGCTAGCTTTTCCGGAGCGCTTCCAGGATCCGCTCCGGGGTCATGGGCAGTTCGAACACCCGCGCCCCCACCGCATCGAAGATCGCGTTGGCGAGCACCGCGCCCATGCAGACGATGGGCGGTTCGCCGCCGCCCTGGGCCTCCAGCCCCGGATTGTCCACCAGCACCGTTTCCACGGCCGGGATCCAGGAGAACCGGGGAATCCGGTAGGTGTCGAAATTCTCGTCCAGGATCCGGCCGTCCTTGAACCGGAGGCCTTCGCTGAGCGCGTAGCCCACGCCCATGGTGACGGCCCCTTCCATCTGCTGGCGGGCGCCGTCGGGGTTGATGACCAGGCCCATGTCCTGGGCCAACACCACCCGCTTCACCCGCACCTGGCCGGTGGGCCGGTCCACC
>JARLGP010000109.1 GCA_031292735.1 Holophaga sp. | reverse complement strand
TGCCGGTCGGCGACCTGGCGCTTGATGTGCAGCAGCTTGTACCACTTCACGAAGGCTTCCACGAACACGATGCTCATGAGGATCATCAGCACCACCGAGAAGGTCACCAGCAGCCACATGCCCTTGGGCAGGTAGTTGTCGACGATGTTCTCGTAGCCGGCCAGGAGGGTCACCGGGATCATGAACAGCCCCGGGATGCCGGTGGTCCAGGCGTAGCGGGCCTTGCCGTGCCGGATCAGCATGGTGGTGCCGACGATCAGGGCGCAGGTGGCCAGCAGCTGGTTGGCCATTCCGAACAGCGGCCAGATGGTGGAGATGTCGCCGGTGTAGACCAGGTAGCCCCAGGCCAGGGTGAAGCCCAGGCTGGTGATGATGATGCCGGGCATCCACTTCTTCTCGTCGAACTTGGGCCACACCTTGCCCAGCATCTCCTGGAGCATGTAGCGGCCCACCCGGGTGCCGGTGTCCACGGCGGTGAGGATGAACACCGCCTCGAACATGATGGCGAAGTGGTACCAGTAGGCGGCCAGGGTCTTCATGAAGGGGATGGCGGCGAAGATGTAGGACATGCCCACGGCCAGGGACACCGCCCCGCCGGGCCGGCCCTGCAGCTGCTCACCCACGGCCTGGCCCAGGGCGGTCAGGTGCACGGTGTTCATGTGCAGGGCGGCGAACGCCTTGGGCATGGCGTTGATGGCGTAGTAGTCGTTGGGCACCAGCACGCAGGCGGCGATCAGGGCCATGATGGCCACCACGCCTTCCGCCAGCATGGCGCCGTAGCCCACGAACAGGATGTCCTTCTCGGAGGCGATCATCTTGGGGGTGGTGCCGGTGCCGATGATGGCGTGGAAGCCGCTCAGGGCGCCGCAGGCGATGGTGATGAAGATGAACGGGAACACCGAGCCGGGGATGACCGGGCCGCCGCCGTGGACGAACGGGGTGAGCGAGGCCATCTGCAGCTGCGGGTGCACGTATGCGATGCCGCCCACCAGCATGACGATGACGCCCAGCTTCAGGTAGGTGGACAGGTAGTCCCGCGGGCAGAGCAGCAGCCACACCGGCAGGGCCGAGGCGGTGAAGCCGTAGAGCGGGATGATGATGGAGAGCTGGTGCCGGGACAGGGTGAGCCAGCGCACCCAGGTGGGGCTTTCGGCCACGTAGGGGCCGGCCAGCAGGGCCAGGAACAGCAGCACCACGCCGATGACGCTGGCGCCGACCACGTCTCCCTTGCGCCAGATGTACATGTAGACGCCCATGAGCAGGGCGATGGGCATGGTCGCCAGCACCGTGAAGGTGCCCCACGGGCTGTTGAACAGGGCGTTCACCACGCCGATGGACAGCCCGGCCAGGGTGAGGATGAGGATGAACAGGATGGCGAACGAGGCCACGATCCCGGCCCGGTGGCCGATCTCGTTCTCGGCGATGTGCGCCAGGCTCTTGCCCTTGTAGCGCACCGAGGCGAACAGCACCACCATGTCGTGCACGGCCCCGCCCATGACGCAGCCGATGATGATCCACAGGGTTCCGGGCAGCCAGCCGAACTGGGCCGCCAGCACCGGCCCGAGCAGGGGCCCGGCGGCGGCGATGGCGGCGAAGTGGTGGCCGAACAGGACGAACCGGTTGGTCTTGTGGTAGTCGTGGCCGTCGGCCAGGGCGATGGCCGGGGTGACCCGGTCCCCGTCGATGTTCAGGACCTTCGAGGCCAGAAAGATCCCGTAGTATCGGTACGCCAGTGCAAACACGCACAGCGACACGAACACGAGGGTGAGTGCGTTCATGGATCCACCTCCTGGGGGATTGGACCGGGAGGCAAACCCTCCTGGCGATATGGTTGTATGGATCCATAATGGTCATCAGTTCAGCTTGAATTTTTCCCCGTGGTTCCAGGGGAATGTCCCACTTCCCAAGCGGTCGGTTTCGGCCTCTGAGCGGTAGGGCGTTCCCTGCCGGCGGCCGTTGCTCCGCCCCTCATCCCAGGAGTCTTCCCCGTGATGAAGCTGCTGTTTCCCCTCGTCCAGGTGGTGTCGTTCTTCCTGCTGGTGGCCTACGTCTACTGCAAATCCCCGGCCTACCGGCTGCGCCGTTCCGAAGCCCTGGGCGCCGGCCAGAAGGTGGCCCTGTTCCTGTTCTTCGCGCTCATCTCCATGGGCGGCACCTACCTGGGGGTGAAGGTGAACGGGGCCATCGCCAACGCCCGGGCCATCGGCCCGGTGCTGGCCGGGCTCATCGGCGGGCCGGTCCTGGGCCTGGGGGTGGGCCTGGTGAGCGGCCTGCACCGCTACACCTTCGGCGGGTTCACCGCCCTGGCCTGCGGGCTTTCCACCACCATGGAGGGGCTGATCGGCGGCCTGGCGGGGCTCTACCTCAAGCGCTCGGCCACCCAGGACCGCACGCTCAGCCCGTTCGCCGCCGGGCTGACCATGGTGCTGGCGGAGGTGGTGCAGATGATCATCATCCTGGCGGTGGCCCGGCCCCATGCCGACGCCTGGGCCCTGGTGAAGGTGATCGGGCTGCCCATGATCCTGGCCAATTCCTGCGGAGCCGCGCTGTTCATGAGCATCCTGCGCGACCGCCTGGACATCTACGACCTGGCCGGCAACGCCTCCACCACCCGCACCCTGCGCATCGCCGAACGCACCCTGGACCTCCTGGGCAAGGGCTTCAGCCCCGAAGTGGCGCCCCAGCTGGCCACCATCATCCTTGAGGAGACCGGGGTGGGCGCCGTGGCCATCACCGACCGGGAGCGGGTGCTGGCCTTCACCGGGCTGGGCTCCGGCCATCACCTGCCGGGAACCGCCATCATGTCGGAATCCACCCGCCGCGCCATCAGCCAGGGCGAGGTGGTGTTCCAGGACGGCATCCGCGAACCCTACCACTGCACCCTCAAGGACGACTGCCCGCTGGGCTCGGTGCTGGTGGTGCCCATGCTGGTGGGCCAGGACGTGATCGGCACCATCAAGCTCTACGAGAAGGCGCACAAGCGCTTCCTCACCATCAACCGCACCCTGGGCGAGGGCCTGGTGGACCTGCTGGCCGGCCAGCTGGCCCGGGCCCACTACCAGGAGCAGAAGGAGCTGCTGGTGCTGGCCGAGCTGAAGCTGGCCCATGCCCAGATCAATCCCCACTTCCTGTTCAATTCCCTGGCCACCATCCAGGCCATCATGCGCCAGGAGCCGAGCCGAGCCCGGGCCCTGCTGGGCAACCTGGCGGACTTCTTCCGCATGAACCTCAAGCGCAACCCCGAGCTGTCCACCCTCCAGGAGGAGCTGGCCCACGTCAACGCCTACCTGGAGATCGAGAAGGCCCGGTTCGAGGACCAGCTTTCCGTGAGCATCGAGGTGGACCCTTCCCTGCTCCAGCTCAAGCTGCCCACCTTCACCCTGCAGCCGCTCATCGAGAACGCCATCAAGCACGGCATCGCCGAGATGCTGGAGCCGGGCACCGCGCGGATCCGCGCGTACCGCGAGGGCGCCACCGTGCACATCGACATCGAGGACGACGCCGGCAGCTACCGGGCCGGTCCGGCCCGGAGCGGCGGGCTGGGCATGAGCATCGTCGACCGCCGCATCCGCTCCCTGCTGCGGGGCAGCCAGGGGCTGTCGGTGCACTGCGTGCCGGACCACCTCACCCGCGTCTCCATCGTGATCCCCGACATCCAGGGTGCCGCATGATGCGCGCGGTGGTGGTGGACAACGAGCGCAACGCCCGGCGCGAGCTGGAGACCCTGCTGGAGGAGCGGGGCGACATCACCCTGGTGGGCGCCTGCGCCAACGCCATCCAGGCCATCCGCATGATCCGGGTGTTCCGCCCGGAGATCCTGTTCGTGGACATCCACATGCCCAAGCTGGACGGCTTCCAGCTGGTGGCCATGATCGAGCCGGAGATCATGCCCTGCGTGGTGTTCGTCACCGCCCACGACGAATACGCGCTCAAGGCCTTCGACGAGAACGCCATCGACTACCTGCTGAAGCCGGTCCAGGCCGACCGCCTGGCCCGCACCGTGGAGAAGATCCGCCATTTCGTGGGCGAAGGCCGCCAGCCCAGCTACCGCACCCCGGCCATCACCCGGATCCCCTGCGTGTGCGCCCAGGGCGTGCGCTTCGTGGACACCTCGGAAGTGGAGATGGTGTGTTCCAGCGAGACCGGGGTGCACCTGGTGACCGCCCGGGGCGACTACCTCACCGAGCTCACCCTCACCCTGCTGGAGGCCAAGGCGCCCGACATGGTGCGCTGCCACAGGCAGTTTCTCGTGAACCTGGCGCACATCGAACAGATCAACCGCATCGATCCCGCCACGGTGATGCTGCGCACCCGCTCCGGCAAACAGGTGCCGGTGAGCCGGAGGTACCACGCCGGGCTGAAGGAGCGGCTCGGAATCTGAACCTTGCCGTTCGGGAACGGTCCTCAGACAGAAGGCGGGGGGGGCCCCAAACGGGGATAGTGGCGCGGGGGTATTCCGCGGGTTTGGGCCCCACCGCAGTTTAATCGAGCGCCCAGAGTTGCCGTGTGCGTATCCAGAATGGTAATCCATT
>JARLGP010000108.1 GCA_031292735.1 Holophaga sp. | reverse complement strand
CCGGCATGTGGCGGGTGAGCGCCATCGCCGACGCCGGCGGCTGGCAGCACGACACCATCACCGAGGACGCCGACCTCAGCTACCGGGCCCAGCTCAAGGGCTGGCGCGGGGTCTACCTCAAGGACCTGGTGGTCCCGGCCGAGCTGCCGGTGGACGTGAACGCCTTCAAGAGCCAGCAGCACCGCTGGGCCAAGGGCAACGCCCAGGTCATCCGGAAGATGATGAAGACCATCCTGCTCAGCAAGGAGAGCCTGCACACCAAGGCGGAATGCTGGTTCCACCTGACCGCCAACTGCAACTACCTGCTGATGGTGGTGCTGTCCGTCATCATGGTGCCCGCCATGATCTTCCGGGCGGGCACCGCCCCACACATCCTGCTGCTCACCGACGGCCCGTTCTTCCTGCTCAACGCGGTGAGCGTCGGCCTGTATTTCGGCCTGTCCCAGCGGGAGGTCCACAACAACAAGCACTGGCTGAGCCGGATGAAGTACATCCCCGCGCTCATGAGCCTGGGGATCGGGCTCTGCCTGAACCAGACCCAGGCCGTGCTGGAAGGCTTCTTCACCGACGACATCGAGTTCAAGCGCACCCCCAAGCTGGGCGTGGACGCGCACGGCCGCGGGCCGGCGAGCCACACGGCCTGCGCCTACAAGGTGCCGAAGAGCGTGCTGACCTTCCTGGAACTGGCCTTCGCCCTCTACTATTTCGCCGCCGTGCTGGTCTCCATCTACATCCGCAGGTGGGCCTCGGTGCCCTTCCTGTGGCTGTTCTTCAGCGGCTTCGCCTACATCAGCGTCATGTCCCTGGCCGACGTCAGGCTCTTCCGTGAACTGGCCAGGAAGGAGCTGAAGGACGCTGACCCGGTGACCCGCCTGGTCCAGTAGCCCTGGTCCTCAGCCCCGGGTTTCCGGCGGCGTGGCCAGGTCCCGGGTGTAGCGCCGGACCCGGTTGCGCCCGTCCCGCTTGGCCTGGTAAAGGGCCAGGTCGGCGGCCTGGACCAGGGCCTCGGAATCGGCGCCGTCGTCGGGGAAGAGGCTGAGGCCGATGCTCACGGAGACGGCGATCCGGTGGCCGCGGATGCAAAGCCGCGGAACCATGGCCGCCACCACCTTCCGGGCGATGCGGACCGCGTCCTCCACCTCCAGCACTTCGGACAGCAGGAGCATGAATTCGTCGCCGCCCTGGCGGCAGACGGTGTCGGTCTGGCGCACGCAGGCCCGCAGGCGCCCGGCGGTGGACTGCAGCACCAGGTCGCCCACCGGATGCCCGAGGGTATCGTTGACCCGCTTGAAGTGGTCCAGGTCCAGGAACAGCAGGGCGACCCGATGGCCCTGGCGGAGGGCGAAGGCCATCGCCTGCTCCAGCCGGTCCGCCAACAGGGAGCGGTTCGGCAGACCGGTGAGGCAGTCGTGCTGGGCCACCTGGGACATGGCCGCCGTGGCCTGCTCGGCGGTGTCGGTGCGGGCCTGGGCGTTCACCGTGGTCACCACCAGGCGCTCGTTCACCTTGCGCAGCTGGGCCGCGGCGCTGGCGCTGGCCCTGACCGCCCCTTCCCGGGGCAGCAGGTCCGCTTCGCGCCGGTCGGCCAATTCCTCGCGCCGGTCGGCGGCCTGTTCCCGCCGATCCTCCGCCGCCCGGCGCAGGAGGGCGGCCTGCTCGCCGACCAGGAGCGCAGCTTCGCGCTCGGCCAGGGTCGGAACATCGGCAGGGGGAGCCGGTTTCCGCCTGACGCCCGTTCGGCGGGAGGGCCCCAGGCCCGTCATGGGAGGCTGCCTTGGGGAAGCGGCTTCAGGGCCGCGGCGTCGCCTGGCCCAAACCAGATCGGGGGCGCCGGCAGATAGAGGGTGAACGAGGAGCCGCGGCCGGGTTCGCTGAACACCTTCAGCCCGCCGCCGTGGCCGCGGAGGATGCCGACCACCGCCGCCAGCCCCAGCCCGTGCCCGGCCGCCTTGGTGGTGAAAAAGGGTTCGAAGATCCGCCCCAGGACCTCGGGGGTCATCCCCGCTCCGGTATCGGCCACCTCCAGGGTCGCGTAGGGGCCCGGCAACGGGGGCAGGATCCAGCCGGCCGAATCCTGGTCGGCGGCATCGATCTGCCGGGCCCGGGTCCGGAGGGTGATCCAGCCGCCGTTGCCCACCGCGCAGGCCTCGGAGGCGTTGGTGATCAGGTTCATCACGATCTGGAAGATCTGGGTGGGATCGCCTTTCACCAGGGGCAGCCGGTCGGCGAAGTCGAACTGGAGGGTCACCTGGCTGGGAATGGAAACCGAGAGCAGCTGGGCGATCTCCTTGACCACGATGGCCAGGTCCACGGGCGCCGTCTGGATCGCGCCCTTGCCGGAGTAGGCCAGCAGCTGCCGGGTGAGCTCCCCGGCCTTCTTCGCCGCCTGGTCGATGGCCGCGAAACAGCGTGCGGGTTCACTGCCCCGCTCCACCGCCAGCCGGCCCATCTCGGTGTAGCCCATGATGGTGGTGATGAGGTTGTTGAAGTCGTGGGCCACCCCGCCGGCCAGCACGCCCAGGGTCTCCAGCTTCCGGGCCTCCAGCAGCTGGGCTTCCAGCCTGGAGCGGAAGGCCAGCTGCACCGTGGCCTGCTGGGCGAGCTCGGTCATCATCTGGGCGTGGACCGTGGTGACCACCAGGTGTTCGTTGGCTTCCTGCACCCGGGCCGCGGCCTGCTCGGAGGCCGCGGCCATGGCCTGGGCATGGAGGGTCGCCAGGACCAGGGCCTCGTTGGCTTCCCGCAGCTGCTGGGCCTCGAGCGGGTCGTGCACGGCCTCGGCGCCTCCCTCGCCGGTCATGAGGACGAACCGGGCGCGGCCGGCGGCACCGGCCTCCGCCTGGGCCGCCCGCTGAGCAGCCCTTCGTATTCGAGCACGGGCGTGCCGATGATGATCCCTTCCCCGGTGATCGCGTACTGCCGGAGATCGTTGCTGTGCGCGCTGCCGCGCACCTTGACCACCGCCATGACCCGGTCCAGGCGGCTGTCCAGCTCCACGTAGCGCTGGACGATGATGGCGTCGGTGAGGAAGGCCGAACCGTTCGGGCTGAAGCGCAGATCGCCGTAGCGGTCTTCCAGCTCCGAGGTCATCAGCACCGTGACCCCCAGGCCCGACAGCACGGAGATCATCCGGAACAGCGATTCCCGGAAATCCTCGCGGAAGGTCGGCGCCACCGCCAGCTCGAAGCCCGACAGCGAATCGATCACCACCCGGGTGGCCTTCATCTTCCGGATGAGATCGATCAGCCGCTGCACGATCTCGTCGATGGACAGGTCCAGCAGGCGGGTGTTGATCAGGCCGATCCTGCCGCTCCGGACCAGTTCGTCGATGGTGCGGGTCCAGGACTGGCTCGGGGTCTGCTCGAAGGCGACGATCACGCCCGGTTCGCCCAGGCGGACTCCTTCGGCAAGGAAGGCGGTGGCCAGGATGGTCTTGCCCGAGCCGGAAGGCCCGGCCACCAGCAGCGAATAGCCCGCGGGCAAGCCCCCGCCCAGCATCTCGTCCAGGCCCTCGACCCCCATGGTCAGGCGGGTCTCCTGGCGCGGAGCGACGGCGGTGACCGGGCCGGCCTCGGTGTCGCCGGGGACCACCGCCGCCGGGAACACCTCGATCCCGTCGCCGGTGATGCGGAACGTGTGGATTCCGGGGCTGGTGGCCTGGCCGCGCAGTTTCAGCACCTGGATCTTGCGCACCATGGAGTTGCGGTAGACGCTCTGGTGCAGCCGGAACAGGCCGTCGACCACGGTGCAGATGGGCTGGAGGTCGCTGGCGGAGAGGTCCTCCCCCAGCAGGAAACTGGTCGCCTGCCAGCTGCTCAGCTGGATCCCCAACTGCTGGAAGAACTGCCGCGGGCTGATGGCGCCCTCGGTGCGCGAACTCGCCTCCGGCAGGATCGAGCGGAAGGAGTCCACGAACACCAGGCCCGGGGAAAAGGCCACGACCTCCTTCACGATGTGGGCCAGCACCCGGTCCAGCTGGCCCGAGGCGAGGCTTTCGGCCAGGTTGACGAAGCGGATGGTGTCGTTGATCCTGCCAGCATCGAAGAACGAGAACTGCTGCTGGTAGCGCAGCATCTTGAGCGGCGGCTCGCCCAGCACGGTGAAGAACAGCGCCCGCCGTTCCGGGGTGGCCAGCGCGAACATCAGCTGGTGCGCCAGGGTGGTCTTGCCCGCCCCCGGCGGCCCGGCGATGAGGTTGAAGGAGAATTCCGGCAGGCCGCCGCCCAGGATCGCATCCAGGCCGGGAACCCCAGTGGCGAGTTGGTTGATGCGCACGTTGGGGCTCATGGGGCGGTCTCCTGGCTGGACGCGGGCGCCGGGGGCGCCCACACCGGGTCCAGCAACCGGTCGGTCAAGGATTGCCCGATCATGATGGCCAGCAGGTCGGTGAAGGTCACCAGCATGGCCAGGCTCGCTTCGGCGGCCGCATCCGGATCGCTGGACTCCAGGCGTGCCCGCAGGCCGGCCAGGGAGACCGGGCGTTCCGCCGGTTCCCCGGCCAGCCAGGGAAAGGCCGGAAGGGTCAGGTGCAGGGAGCGGAGGAACAGGGCGTCGAACCCCCCGGTGCCGATCATCGGCGCGAGGCAAAGGGCCAGGTCGCGCCAGAGGCCGAGGGCCGCCTGCGCGCCCGTGCCGGGGCCAAGGCGCTGGGTCAGCGCGCTCCGGATCGCCTGGTGGCGCCTGTCGGTCTTGTCCATGGAAGTCCTCGGCCCGTGCGGGTTCAGGAGCTGATGAAGGCGAACAGGTCCTCGTTGAGCTCGTCCGCGCGGGTGGCCGCGAGCCCGTGGCAGCCGCCGGGATATACCTTGAGGGTGGCGTCCGGCACCAGCTCCACCGCGGCCAGGCTCGAGGCGCCCAGCGGCACGATCTGGTCGTCGTCGCCGTGCAGGAACAGGGTCGGGATCTCGAAGCGCCGCAGGTCCTGGGTGAAGTCCGTTTCGGAAAAGGCCTGGATGCAGTCCAGCTGGTTCTTGAGGCCGCCCTGCATGCCCTGGAGCCAGAAGGCGTCGCGCACCCCCTGGCTGACCTTGGCCCCGGGCCGGTTGGCCCCGAAGAAGGTGGTCGCCAGGAACTGGAAGAACTGGGAGCGGTCGGCGGCGACGCCGGCCCGGATGCCGTCGAACACCGCCATGGCCAGGCCGCCGGGGTTGGCCTCGGTCTGCAGCATGAGCGGCGCCACCGCCCCCACCAGCACGGCCTTGGCGATCCGCTGGCAGCCGTGCCGGCCGATGTAGCGGGCGACCTCCCCGCCGCCGGCGGAGTGCCCCACCAGGCTGACGTTCTTCAGGTCAAGCGCCGCCAGGAGCTCGGCCAGATCGTCCGCATAGGTGTCCATGTCGTTGCCGTGGGACGGCTGGCTGGATCGTCCGTGGCCGCGGCGGTCGTGGGCGATGCAGCGGTAACCCCGGCCCGCCAGGAAGACCATCTGCGCCTCCCAGGCGTCGCCGGTGAGCGGCCAGCCGTGGCTGAACACCACCGGGGGCCCGGTCCCCCAATCCTTGTAGTAGAGCTTGGTGCCGTCCTGGGTGGTGAGCTTGCTCATGGCCGTGCCTCCTCCTGGTCCTGCAGTTCCAGCCCCACCGCGGCCGCCGGCTCCAGCACCCGGAAGGTGAAGGATTCGGTGAAGTACAACTCCACGTTCTGGGCGTTGTGCATCTTGTAGCCGATGGCCAAGTCCTGGCCCACGGTCAGCTCGAAATCGCCGCCCCGGCGCGAAAGCACGACGCCGCCCCGCAGGACCGGACTCCAGTGGATGCCGCCGGAGACCAGGGCCTCGATCCGCTTGCGCAGGGGGTAGGCGTTCGGTTCACCGGCCATAAGCCATTTGTACGGTTCGGTGCCCAGCACCAGCGCGAACGGGCCGCCGATCCCCGCCTCCTGGATGGCGATCAGGGCCAGTTCCACGGATTCCACCAGGCCGCCGCGGTTCGCCCCCATGGGCACCGGCGGGTGGCTGGGGCCGGAAAGCAGGCCCCGGATCCCGGCGGCGGCGAACCCGTGGTAGATGGCGGTCTCCTCGAACATCGCGGTCTTGTGCGCGGCCGCCGTCAGGGCATCCAGATCCGGGTTCTTCGCCCCGCGCTCCACGTCGTCCAGGGTCCAGATCCCCAGGCTGAAGGGAACCCGGACTTCCACCAGGGGAAGCACCTTGCGCAGGCCCCAGCCCACGCCGTCCAGCGTCTCGGCGAAGCCGACGTCCAGCCGGCCGAGGTTCACCGCGGCGAAGCCCCATCCGTGGGGGCCGCAGAAATCCACCAGCCTCCGCCCGGACAGGTTGCCCTTGAGGATGCGGGCGCTCTGGCTTTCGATCTGCTGCCAGGCCCCGGTTGCGATGGGCGCCAGGTCGCGCCTGAGAATGTCGGTCATGACGGCTCCTTCGTTTCAAGTCCCTGCAAACTTCCCAATCCCAGACCGGTGCCCTGGGCCTGCGCGGGCTCCTTGGCCGCCGCGAGGGCGGTGAGGCTGCCGGCGCGGAACAGGAACCTGCCCAGCTGGAGGTCGAACGTGGGCATGGCCCGGCGCAGCCATTCCAGCAGCATTGCCGCATGCTCCATCTCGTCGTCGCGGTTGTGGGCCAGGACGGCCTTCAGGGTTTCGTCGTCGGTCACGTCCACCCGCTGGTGGTAGTAATCGATGGCTTCCAGTTCCTCCTGCAGGCTGGCCAGCGCCCGGTGGAGGTTCTGCGCCTCGCCGGAAAGGCCTGTTTCAATGGTTGCGCTGCTCATGAGCGGTTTCCCTCCTGGTGTGCGAACCCTGTGCGCCCGGCCCGGTGACAGCCAAGCCCCGGCGGTGGCGTCCAGATCCAGGCCGCCCCAGGTGGATGAATGAGCAAGATCCGATCCAAGACGGAAGGCCACGGCCCACACGGGCCTTTCCACCTTCAGCCGGTTTTTTCCGTTCATTTTGAGCGGGTATCTCGTTCATTTTGGCGCTATGCGGCCGTTTCCAGGCCTGGCGACGTCGCGCTAATTCGGCTTCCCGCCCACCTGTTCCCAGTAGTAGGCGCGGAACCCCTCCGGGCTCATGGGCCGGCCGTAGAGGAAGCCCTGGGCCTGGTGGCAGCCGCGGTCCAGCAGGAAGTTGGCCTGCTCCAGGTACTCGACCCCCTCGGCGATCACCTCCAGGCCCAGGCTCTTGCCCATGGCGATGATGGCCGCGGCCAGGCTGCGGCTCTGCACCTCGCCGGCCAGGGACTGGATGAACGACTTGTCGATCTTGATGATGTCGAAGGGGTACTGGTGCAGGTAGCTCAGGGAGCTGAAGCCGGTGCCGAAATCATCCAGGGCGAGGGTGATGCCGAGCTCCTTCATGCGCCGGAGGGTGGCCAGGGCCGGGCCGGAACTCTCCAGCAGCACGCTTTCGGTGACCTCCACCTCCAGGTTGTGCGGGTTGGCGCCGGTGAGCAGCATGCAGTTCTCGATGCGCTGCATCAGTTGCGGGTCCAGCATCTGCACACTGCTCAGGTTGACCGCCACCCGGATGGCCGGCAACCCCTCGGCCAGCAGCGACTGGGTGAAGGTGAGCGCCTCGCGGAACACGAACTCGCCCAGCTCCACGATCAGGCCGGTCTCCTCGGCCACCGGAATGAACCGGGTCGGGGAGATGGAGCCCATCTCCGGGTCGTCCCAGCGCAGCAGCGCCTCCATGCCCATCACCGTGTGGCTCCGGGCGTCGATCTGGGGCTGGAAGAACACGTGGAAGGCCCCGCGGGCCAGGCCCCGGCGCATCCCCGCCTCCAGGGCGAAGCATTCCAGCAGGCGGGAGCTCATGGAGGGGTCGAAGAACTGGAACCGGTTGCGCCCGCTCTCCTTGGCCGCATACATGGCCCGGTCGGCGTTCTTCAGCAGAGTGTCGGGGTTCACCCCGTCCTGGGGGATCAAGGCGATGCCGATGCTCGGGGTGACCACCAGCTCATGACCTTCCAGGAGGACGGGCTGGCGCAGCACCTCCAGGATGCGCTGGGCCACCCGCCCGGCATTCACCGGACTGGCCAGGCTCTTGAGGATCACGCAGAACTCGTCGCCGCCGATGCGGGCCACCGAGTCCGTGTCGCCGGTTTCGGCCCTGGCCAGCATGTCGCTGGGACGCAGGACTTCGGAAATCCGGGCGGCCACCACCTTGAGCAGCGCGTCGCCCAGCGCGTGCCCCAGGGTGTCGTTGACCCGCTTGAAGTTATCCAGATCCAGGTAGAGGACGGCGGCCTGCAGGGGATAGGGCGTGCCCTCGCTGCGCTGGACCTCGCCGAGCACCCGTTCCAGGCTGGAGCTGAACGCGTGGCGGTTCCAGAGCCCGGTGAGCATGTCGTGGTAGGCCAGGTGGTGGATCTGCTGCTCGAACGACTTGCGCTGGGTGATGTCGCGCACCATCACCAGCACCTGGTCCTCGGACGAGGCGATGAACCGGGCCTCCCAGAACCGCGGCTCGCCCTGGAAGGGATGGGCGAAGTCCAGGCTGGACACCTCGGCCGGCGCGCCCAGGGCCTGCCGGCAACACTCCCGCACCTGCTCCGTCAGGTCTTCGGGCAGCAGCTGGGCCAGGGTGCCGAGCGGCGGGCGCAGGACGGTGTCGTCGCCGTGGATGCCGGAATGGACCAGGGTGACGCGCTCCTCGGGGTCCACGGTGAAGATGGAGTCCGGGTGGACCGCGAAGATCGAGCGCAGGGTGCGGGTGCTGTCGTGCAGCGCGTTGAAGGCCCGGTTCGCCGCCAGGATGTGCCGGATCCGGTGGGGCAGATGCTTCCAGTGCAGCGGCTTGGTGAGGAAATCGTTGGCCCCGGCCAGGTAGGCCGCGTTGATCGACTCCAGGTCCTCCAGGCCGGTCACCATCACCACCGGCAGCTGCTGGGCCGACCACGCGCGGCGGATCTCCCGGCAGATGCTGAAGCCGTCCTCGCCCACCAGCACCAGGTCCAGCAGCACCAGGTCCGGCTTGCCCTCCCGGATCAGCTGCAGCCCGGCCGCGCCGGTGGTGGCCGTGCGGCAGACCATGCCGGCGCCCTCGAGGGTCCTGGCGGTCATGAGCAGGACCATGGGGTCGTCGTCGATGGCCACCACCGACGCGGCCCGGTCCCCAGGCGCGGTCCCAGCCGCCTCAGCGCCGTGCAACCTGTCCTCCGCCTGCCGTTTGTTCATACAACGAATGTATATGACTTGGCGATTCCCGGTACGAATATGTTGAAGGTTTTATTATGATGCCAGCGGGAACCGCCGTCGGGCCTCGGCCACGATCCGCTGCACGCAGGCCTCCACCCCGCTCCGGGAAACGTCCAGCACCAGCTGGAAATTGCGCGGATCGTGCCAATCCAGGCCGGAGATGTCGCGGATGAAGGCGGCCCGGTCCCGGTCGGACACCTCCACGGCCCTGCGGGCAGTGGTGAGGTCCGGCATCTTGCCGCGCTGCACCAGGGACTGGGCGCGGAACGCCGGATCGGCGTCGATGCTCACATGGATCGTGTCCGGCAGCTCCTTCAGGGCGACGAACCCGCCGCGGCCGACGATCACCGACGGCGCGTGCTCCACCATCTTGAGCATAAGCTTGCGCTGCAGCTGGAACAGGTCCCGGCTGTACAAGGGCACATCCATCAGGGGCGTGTAGGGCGCTTCGGGGGAGCCGAAGGCGAGCACGTTCATCATGTGTTCCATGAACCCGCAGTGCCGCTCCTCCTGCCCGGCCAGGCCGGCCACGGACTGGCCCACGGCCTCCGCCGCCATGCGCAGGATGCGCCGGTCGCAGAAGTGCCAGCCCAGGTTCCGGGCCGTCCGGAAGCCCACGTCGGTGCCACCGCAGCCGAGGCTGCGGGAGATGGTGATGGCGGGATGCAGGCTCAACACGGCCTCCACAAAGGTGCCAAAAGGGATTTGACCCCATTCTACTCGCTGATCACCTCGTGGCCACCGGCAACCTGCTTGCGCACTTTGACGAACAGGAAAGCGAGCGGCACGCACAGTAGAGCCAGGCAGCCAAGTAGCCTGAAATTGTCCACATAGGCGGCCAGGGAGGCCTGGTGCTGGACCAGCCCGTAAAGCATCCCCACCGCCTTCTGGTGCGCCGTATGCGGGCTCATGCCGGCAAAGAACAGCTTGGCTTCCAGGCCGGCCATCCGCTGGGTCACCGCGGCGTTGCCGGCGGTGACATTGGCCACCAGGTAGTTCTGGTGCACCTGGGTGCCGCGCACCAGGAAGCTCATGATGGCGGCGATCCCCACGCTGCCGCCCAGGTTGCGCATCAGGTTGTAGATGCCGGCGGCGTTGCCGATCTCCTGCTTGGCCAGGCGGCCCATGGTCAGGGTGGTGAGCGGCACGAAGATG
The DNA here is from genome assembly GCA_031292735.1 of Holophaga sp. Next base: position 36,982 of record JARLGP010000108.1, on the reverse strand, counting down.
CAGCCGGTGGCAAAGCCGTTCATCAGGTTCGGCAGGATCACCGAGACCATGGAGATCTCCAGGTTGATGTGGCTCAGCACCAGCGCCGAAATGCCCAGCAGGCTGAAGCCGAAGGCCAGCAGCACCCGGCCGTCCACGTAGTTGCTCAGGGTGCCCATGACCAGCGTCGCCATGATCGAGCCCAGGCCGCGCGGGCTCACGGCCAGGCCGCTGTCCAGGGCCGGATAGCCCATCAGGGTCTGCAGGAACAGCGGCAGCATGGCGGTGAAGCCGTAGAGCACCGATCCGTAGATGGTGTTGATCAGGGTGCCCACGCCGAAATTGCGGTCGCCCAGCACCCGCAGCTGCACGATCGGCTCCCGGTGGTTGAACTCCCGGTAGATGAAGGCGATCAGGGCCACCACGGCCAGCGCGGCCAGCCAGCAGATCCAGGCCGAGCCGAACCAGTCGGCCTCCTGCCCCTTGTCCAGCACCAGCTGCAGGGCGCCGACCCAGACGGCCATCAGGGCGAAGCCGATGATGTCGATGCTGCCCTGGGCCTGCTTCAGGTAGGGCGGGTCGATGATGTACCGGCGGGCCATGGCCAGGGCCAGGACGCCCACCGGCAGGTTGATGAGGAAGATCCAGCGCCAGGAGAAGCTGTCGGTGATCCAGCCGCCCAGGGTCGGGCCTGCAACCGGGGCCACCACGATGCCCAGGCCGTAGACCGCCATGGCGGTGCCGTGCTGGCGGGGCGGGAAGCTTTCCAGCAGGATGGCCTGGGACAGGGGCAGCATGCCGCCGCCGCCCACCCCCTGCAGGATCCGGGCGGCGATCAGCATCGGCATGGAGGTGGCCAGCCCGCACAGCATGGAGGCGCCGGTGAACATCACGATGGAGCCCATCAGCAGGCGCTTGCGGCCGATGCGCCGGCTGATCCAGCCGGTGGCGGGCAGCATGATGGCGTTGGACACCAGGTAGCTGGTGAGCACCCAGGTGGATTCGTCGGTGGCGGCGGAAAGGTTCCCGGCGATGTGCGGCAGCGCCACGTTGGCCACCGACGAGTCCAGCACCACCATGAAGGTGGCGATCATCACCGAGGCGGCGATCATCCACAGGTTGGCCGTGGGTTTGGGGTCCGGCGCCGGGGTCAGGTTGTCGCCCGTTCCGGGGCCGGTCTTGAAACGCATGGGATACCTTAGCCGAGTGTTCGTGGCGTCGAGGCGAAGCCCTTTTCATTGTTTCCGGATCCTAATAGAGTGGGAAATATCTATTTGACCACTCATTAATATCGAGAGGATATCAATGGAACTCCGGCTCCTGCGTTACTTCGTCGCCGTGGCGGAAGAGCTCCATTTCAGCCGGGCCGCGGTCCGCCTGCACATGGCCCAGCCGCCCCTGAGCCAGCAGATCCGGCGCCTGGAGCAGGAGCTGGGGGTGCAGCTGCTGAACCGGACCCGGCGCCAGGTGGCGCTCACCGAGCCCGGCCGGGACTTCCTGGCCTCGGCCCAGGAGATCCTGCGCCAGGTGGAGGGGGCCGTGGCCCGGGTGCAGCGCCTGGGCCGGGGCGAGGCGGGCCGTCTGGCCATCGCCATGATCAGCTCGGTGGCCTACCAGGACACCCTGCCCCGGATCCTGCGGGCCTACCGGGCCCGCTTCCCGGCGGTGTCCATCACCCTGCAGGAGATGAACGCCGAAGAGCAGCTGGCGGCCCTGCGCGAGGACCGGATCCAGGTGGGCTTCCTGCGCACCCCCATCGCCGATTCCGGGATGGCCGTCACCTCGTTCTTCCGGGACCAGCTGGTGGCGGTGCTGCCGGCGGAACATCCGCTGGCGGCGCGCAAGCGCATCCCGCTCAAGGCGCTCAGCAACGACCTCTTCATCGTGGTTCCCCGCAGCCAGGCCCTGGGCGGCCTGGACCTGGTGCTGCAGTCCTGCTTCCAGGCCGGTTTCACCCCGCGGGTGGCCCAGGAAGCCCGGGAGCTGCAGAGCCTGATCGGGTTCGTGGCGGCCGGGTTCGGGGTCTCCCTGGTGCCTGCCACGGCGCGCAAGCTGATGCACAGCGGAGTCGCCTTCGTCGCCCTGGCCCCGCCGGTGCTGTTCATCGAGGTGGCCGCGGTGTACAAGGCCCGGAACGATTCGCCGCTGCTGGCGGCGTTCCTGGGGATCCTGCGGGAGGCCACGGCGCCAGGGCGGCCTTGACGGCCCCGCGCCCTGCCCTACAATGGCTCTTGCATGGCGAGTGGCCTCCGCGGGAGGTCCGGCAACCGAGCAGGAAGCTACGGTGCCCAGGATCGCAGGATCCCATGCGCAGGAATCAACCTGAAATCGGAGTGAAGCATGACCAGACCCATTCCCCCAGCCGGCACCCGGCGCCTGGAGGACACCCTGCGGCGGGCGGCCGCAGCCCATCCGCCCATCCCGTCCGACCGCACCCCTCTGGAGATACCCGTTCATGGCTAACGAATACCTGTTCACCTCTGAATCCGTTTCCGAAGGCCACCCGGACAAGGTGGCCGACCAGATCTCCGACGCCGTGCTGGACTGGCTCCTGGCCCGGGATCCCCACGCCAAGGTGGCTTGCGAAACCTTGATCGCCAAGAACTTCCTCGCCATCGCCGGGGAATTCCGGGCGGCCGTGCCGGATCTGATCCCCTCCCTCCAGGCCGCCATCCCCGGCCTGGCCCGGGGCGTGCTCACCCACATCGGCTACACCGCGGCTTCCGGGTTCGACCCGGACCATCACGAACTGCGCCTGGTGCTCAACGGCCAGAGCGACGACATCGACCGGGGCGTGGAGCGCGGCGGCGGCGAGCTGGGGGCCGGGGACCAGGGCCTGATGTTCGGCTACGCCTGCACGGAAACCCCCGAATTGATGCCCCAGGCCCTGACCCTGGCCCACCGCCTGGTGGCCCGGCAGGCCCTGGTCCGCCGGTCCGGCAAGCTGCCGTTCCTGCGCCCGGACGCCAAGAGCCAGGTCACCCTGCGCTACCGGGACGGGCAGCCGGTGGGGCTCCACGCGGTGGTGCTGTCCACCCAGCACGAGCCCGACGTGGCCGACGCGGTGCTGCACGAGGCGGTGCGCGAGGAGATCCTGGTGCCGGTGCTGGGCCGGGAGGCCATGGCCGGCGCCAAGGTGCTGATCAACCCCACCGGACGGTTCGTCACCGGCGGCCCGGAAGGGGACACCGGGGTCACCGGGCGCAAGATCATCGTGGACACCTACGGGGGCTCCTGCCCCCACGGGGGCGGCGCCTTCAGCGGCAAGGACCCCAGCAAGGTGGACCGCTCCGCGGCCTACGCCGCGCGCTGGGTGGCCAAGCACCTGGTGGCCGCGGGCGCCGCCAGCCGATGCACCATCCAGGTGGCCTATGCCATCGGGGTGGCGGAACCGGTGAGCCTGCTGCTGGACTTCCACGGCACCGGCGCGCTGCCCGAGGCCGAAGCGGAAACCATGGTGCGGCGCCTGTTCGATCTGCGTCCGGCGGCCATCCTGGAGGCGCTGGAACTGCGCCGGCCGATCTACCTGCCCACCGCGGCCTACGGGCACTTCGGCCGCGAGCAGGAGGGCTTCTCCTGGGAACGGACCAGCCAACTGGAGCCGCTGCAGGCCATGCTGGGCGAGCGCCTGGTGCGGCAGTAGAAGGAGGGAGGGGCGGCGCGACGCCTCCCCTCCCGTTTTTTTTCTAGGCGCCGAACTTGTCGTCCCAAAGGACTTCGGTGCGGGGCTCCTTGTTCAGCCGGGTGACCTGGGCCTTGCAGAAATGAACCTGCTTCTTGAGGGCGTTCACCTGGAAGTTGAGGGCATACTTGTCGGGGCTTACGGCGGCGTGCAGTTGCGCCTTGGCGGCTTCCAGCTGGACCCGCAGGCCGGCGCTGTGCTTGCTGAGCTTGGCAATGGCCTCGGTCTTGGGGATCTTCACGGTCTGAATCGGGGCTGCGTTGGTAGAATTATTCATAAATGGGCTCCTAGCCATGGTTGAAAAGCATAGCACACCTGCCCCCCAGGCCCGCCCGGGGTTCTGGGAGGGCTACCCGGCGTCGCCGGCCGGGGTGGCCGCGGGCGCCGCGCCGCGGCGGGCCAGGAGCAGGCAGCCGCTGGAAGCCAGCGCGAACCCCAGCATGACCACCGGCATCGCCAACCCGTGAAGCACGGCGAACAGGCTGAGGGTCAACCCGGTCATCGTTTCGGAGGCGTGGAAGGCCTTTCCGATCAGCGGCAGCGCGGGCAGCCCCATGTCGATGGAAAGCGGCGGCAGGGCGCACAGGAGCCCCAGCAGGGCGAGCGGTCAAACACCTTCATCGGGATTCTCCATCCAGCGACAACCATAGAGTAAATCAAGCGTGGGATCTATCGCTTCAGGTAGCAGCAGCGCTTGTATTTGAGCCCGCTGCCGCAGGGGCACGGATCGTTGGCCCGGGCCGCCGGCCTGGGCGGGGCGAAGGCGCGCAGCGGGCGCCCCGCCTTCCGGTGCGCGGCCAGCCGCGCCAACACCGGCCGGCAGTGGGTGAAGAAGCGCCGGTAGGCGGGGCAGAGCCAGTTCACCCCGGGTTCAAGGGAGGGCTCGGCCAGGATCCGGTCCTTGGGGCAGCCGCCGTTGCACCAGGCCAGCACCGGGCAGGTCCGGCACCGGGCCGGAAGCCCGTCCCGCTTGAACCGGCCGAAGGCGGCCAGCTCGGGGCTGGCGCACATGCCGGCCAGGGTCTCCTGGCGCAGGCTGCCCAGCCGGTGCCCGGCATCCACGAAGTGGTCGCAGGCGTACATGCTGCCGTCGTGCTCCAGCACCAGCACGTCGCCGCAGGTCTCGCGGAAGGTGCACAGGGCGTGGGGCAGGCCGCTGGCGGTGCGGAACGCCTCGTCGAAGTTCTGCACCGCGATCCGGCCCAGGTCGTTGCGGATCCATTCATCGAACACCGCGCACAGGAATTCGCCGATGGCCTCGGGCGCCGCGGTGGCGGCGCTGGTCCCGGATTCCGCGGGCTGCACCAGGGGCAGGAACTGGAGGTGGGTGACCCCCAGGTCGCGGAAGAACCGGTAGACCGGAAGCGGGCTGGGCACGTTGGCCGCGTGCAGCACGCAGAGCACGTCGCAGTGGACCCCGTGGGCCCGCAGCAGGCGGAAGGCGCGCACGGTCTCGGCGTGGGTGCTGCGCCCGCCGCGGTCCAGCCGGTAGGCGTCGTGGCAGGGGGCGGGGCCGTCCAGGCTCAGGCCCACGGAAAACCGTTCCTGGGCCAGGAACCGGGCCCAGGATTCGTCCAGCAGGGTGCCGTTGGTCTGCAGCCCGTTGACGATGATCCGGTCCGCCGGACGGTGGGCCTGCTGCAGCGCCACGATCCGCCGGAAGTAGTCCAGCCCCAGCAGGGTGGGTTCGCCGCCGTGCCATTCGAACAGGGTGACCGGCTCGGCCGGGCCCTCCAGGCGCTGGCGGATGTAGCTTTCCAGCAGGTCGTCCGCCATGCGCGGCTGGGGGGTCTGGGGAAACAGCTCCGCCTTGGCTAGGTAGTAGCAGTACGAGCAGTTCAGGTTGCAGCGCGGCCCGGCCGGCTTGGCCATGACCAGGCAGGGCCGGGGCTCCGGCGCGGAGCTCACGTGGCGGTCGTCCGCCGCAGGAATTCAAGCACCCGGGCGAAGCTGTCCCGGGTGGCCTGCACGTGGTAGGCGGGCCGGGTGTCGTTGAAGAACGCGTGCGGCGCGTCCGGGTAGACCTGGGACTCGAAGGACTTGCCGTTGGCGCGCATGGCTTCGGCGAAGGCCGGCAGGCCGGCGCAGATGCGCTCGTCCAGGCCGCCGTAGAAGCCCGCCACCGGGCACTGGATCCGGGGCACCCGGTCCAGCGGCGGCGCGCTGCCGTAGAAGATGGCCGCCCCGGCCAGGCGGGGCTCCTCGCAGGCCAGCAGGGCGGAAAGCCCTCCGCCCATGCAGAACCCCAGGCAGGCCACGGGCTGGCCGGCCGAGGCGGGGCATTCGGTGCTCAGGTAGCGCACGGCGTCGCGCAGGGCCGGCACGAAGCGCTCCAGCTGGCCCACCTGGGCGTACAGGGTGCGGAAGGATTCCTCGATGCGCGCCTGGGCGTCGCCCGGAAGCCCGGCCATGGCGGCGGCGCGGGCCTTCGCGTCGCCCCAGGCGGCCGGCGGCGCGCTGTTCATGAAGGCGATCACTTCGTCCACCCGCTCCCGCACCAGCGGCCCCGGACGGACCCCGCCGGTGCTGAACAGGTCGGGCGCCAGCGCCGTGTAGCCCGCCTCGGCGAAGCGCCGGGTGACATCCTCGATGTGGGTGTCGACCCCCCAGATCTCCTGGATGACCAGGACCCCGGGCAGCGGCAACGCGGCCCGCTCGGACCGGGCCAGGTATCCGGTGTGCTCGTTGTAGTGAACCCACTCGCTGTGGACAGGCATGGTTGACTCCCGGCGGACTGGAACTTGAAACGATTCTACCCCAACCGGGAGGCTTCCCCGCTAGACCCGCTCGAACACCGCGGCGATGCCCTGCCCGCCGCCGATGCACAAGGTCACCAGGGCGTAGCGGCCCCCGGTGCGGTGCAGTTCGTAGATGGCCTTCACCACCAGGATGGCCCCGCTGGCGCCGATGGGATGGCCCAGAGCGATGGCCCCGCCGTTGGGGTTCACCTTGGCCGGGTCGAATTCCAGGGCCTTGGAGACGGTCAGCGCCTGGGCGGCGAACGCCTCGTTGCCTTCGATCACGTCCATGTCGGCGATCCGCAGCCCGCTGCTGGCGATGGCCGCCTTCACCGCGGGAATGGGCCCTTCGCCCATGAAGTTGGGGTCGACACCGCCGATGCCCCAACCCACCACCCGGGCCAACGGCCTGGTGTCGAAGCGGGCCGCCGCGCCGGCCTCGGCCAGCACCAGGGCGGCCCCGCCGTCGTTGATGCTGGAGGCGTTGCCGGCGGTGACGGTGCCGCCTTCGGGCAGGAAGGCCGGCTTCAGCTTGGCCAGGTCGGCCATGGTGACGCCCGGGCGCACGTGCTCGTCCTGGTCGAAGATCACCGTGCCCTTGCGGCTGATGTGCTCGATGGGGATGATCTGGCTCTTGAAGCGGCCTTCGGAGATGGCCAGGGCCGCCCGGCGGTGGGATTCCACCGCGAAGGCGTCCTGCTCCTCCCGGGTGATGGCCCACTTCACCGCCAGGTTCTCGGCGGTGATCCCCATGTGCTTGCCGCCGAACGGGTCGGTGAGGGCCCCCACCATCATGTCCAGCAGCCGGGTGTCGCCCATGCGCGCCCCCCAGCGGGCCGCGGGCATCAGGTAGCCGCCGCGGGTCATGGATTCCACCCCGCCGCCCAGGGTGATCTCGGATTCGCCCAGCTCGATCTGCTGGGCGGCGCTCACGATCGCCTGCAGCCCGGAGCCGCACAGCCGGTTCACGCTCATGGCCTTGGAATGGATGCCCATGCCGCCCAGCAGGCAGGATACCCGGGACACGTACAGGTCCTTGGGCTCGGTGTGGATGATGTGGCCCAGGAAGCCCTGGTCCACCGCGTCGGGGTCCACCCCGGCCCGGGCGATGGCCTCGGTCACCACCCGCTGGCCCAGATCGGTGGGCGAGAAGTCCTTGAGGCCCCCGTTGAAGTCGCCGATGGCGGTGCGGACCGCGCTCAACACCAGAATGTCGCGTTTGATGCTCATGAAGGTGCGTCCTTTCCGGCCGTCAGGCCATGTGCATGCCGCCGTTGATGTTGATGACGGCGCCGGTGATGAAGCCGGCCAGGTCGGAGGCCAGGTAGGAAACCAGCCCGCCGATCTCCTCGGGCCGGCCGAAGCGCTGCATGGGGATGGAGGTGCGGATGGTCTCGCGCACGTCCTCGCGGATGGCCAGCACCATGTCGGTGGCGATGTAGCCGGGGGCGATGGCGTTGACCGTCACGCCCTTGGTCACCAGCTCCTGGGCCAGGGCCTTGGTGAAGCCCAGGCAGCCGGCCTTGGCGGCGGAATAGTTGACCTGGCCCGCCTGGCCCTTGACCCCGTTCACCGAGGAGATGTTGATGATGCGGCCGAAGCCGCGCTCGGCCATGCCCGGCGAGATGGCGTGGGTGACGTTGAACAGGCTGGTGAGGTTGGTGCCGATCACCGCGTCCCACATGCCCCGGTCCATCTTGGGGAAGAACTTGTCGCGGGTGATGCCGGCGTTGTTCACCAGCACCGAGATGGGCCCCAGCGCTTCGCCGACCGCCGCGGCCATGCGGGCGCAGGCGGCCTCGTCGGTCACGTCGGCCTCCGCCTGGAAGAAGTCGAAGCCCAGTTCCTTCTGGGCCTTCAGCCATGCCGGCGCGGGAGGGAAATCGGGCAGGCAGTTGGCGGCGACCCGGTAGCCATCCCTGGCCAGGGCCTGGCAGATGGCGGTGCCCAGCCCGCCCATGGCGCCGGTCACCAGTGCGACTTTCGTGTTCATGTGGGTATCCTTTCGGGTGGTTGGTGGAAGAAAAAGCGGAAGGTGGTGCGGGTCATGCCTTGCCGAGAAGGGCCAGCAGCCCCATGGGCTGGTCGCGGAAGATGCATTCCCGCATGAGCCGGAGGTCGGGGGCGATGGCCGGAAGGAAGTCCATGAGGGCGAGGATGTCCCGGTCCAGATCGATGCCCGGGGCGAGCTCCACGAGTTCCAGGCCCTTCTCCGCCAGCCGGAACACGCAGCGCTCGGTGACGTAGAGCACCCGCTGGCCGGCGCGGAAGGCCACGGGGCCGCTGAAGGTGCGGTGCTCCACGTCCCGCACGAACTTGCGGGTGGCGCCTTCCTTGAGGATCCGCAGGCGGCCGTCGGCCACCTCCAGCTCCAGCCCGCCGGCGGTGAAGGTGCCCATGAACACCACGGTCCTGGCCGACTGGGAGATGTTGATGAAGCCGCCCGCCCCGGCCAGCCGGGTGCCGAACTTGCTGACGTTCAGGTTGCCCTGGCGGTCGGCCTGGGCCAGGCCCAGGAAGGCCAGGTCCAGTCCGCCGCCGTCATAGAAGTCGAACTGGGCCGGCTGGTCCAGCACCGCCGTGGGGTTGGAGGCGGCGCCGAAGCTCAGCCCCCCGGCGGGCACTCCGCCGATGACGCCGGGCTCGGTGGAGAGGGTCATGACCTCGGCAGCGCCCTCCTCCACCGCCACCGCGGCGATCCCCTCGGGCACCCCGATGCCCAGGTTCACCACGCAGCCGGGCATCAGCTCCATGGCCGCCCGGCGCGCGATGAGCTTGCGCACGCCCAGCGCCATGGCGGTCATGGACGACGCGGGGATCCGGGTCTCGCCGCTGTAGGCCGGGTTGTACGGTTCGCTGAAGGTCTGCATGTGGAACTCGGGCGCCTCCGCCAGCACCACGTGGTCCACCAGGATCCCGGGGATCTTCACCTGGCGCGGATGCAGGGAGCCCCGCTCGGCCAGCCGCTCCACCTGCACCAGCACCTTGCCGCCGCTGTTGTGCACGGCCATGGCGATGGCCTGGGCCTCCAGGGTGAGCGCCTCGCGCTCCATGGTGACGTTGCCGTCGGGATCCGCGGTGGTGCCACGCAGGATACCGATGTGGATCGGGAAGGCGCTGTAGAACAGGTAGTCCTGGCCGTGGATCCGGATGTGCTCCACCAGGTCCTCGGTGGCGCTCCGGTTGATCTTGCCGCCACCGAACTCCGGATCCACGAAGGTGCCGAGCCCGATCCGGGAGATGAGCCCGGGCCTGCCCGCGGCGATGTCGCGGAACAGCTGGGCGATGACCCCCTGGGGCAGGTTGTAGCCTTCGAGCTGCTCGGCGAAGGCCATGGCGGCCAGCTTGGGCGCCAGGCCCCAGTGCCCGCCAACGACCCGCTTGACCAGGCCCTCGTGGGCCAGATGGTTCAAGCCGCGGTGCCTGCCATCGCCCTGCCCGCCCGCGTACACCAGGGTCAGGTTCCGGGGCCCGGCGCCCTGAAGGAAGCGCTGCTCCAGGGCCACGGCGAGGTTTTCGGCGAACCCGATGCCGATGAACCCGTCGGTGGCCACCGTGTCCCCGTCCTGGACGCAGGCCACCGCTTCCGCGGCGCCGGTGACCTTGCTCCGGCGAGCGAGGCCCTCGGGCGGGGCGGCGGGTCTGGCGGCACGGGGCATGGCGACTCCTGAAGGGGGGGCGGTCCATGCTCCAGTGCAACCGGAGTGCCAATTATTAACTTGTTTTAAATCAATCTTTAGAAATAACCCCTCGGTGCGCCGTCTCCAACCGGAGACCTCCGCCCGGGGGCGTCCGGGGCCCCGGGGCCGATTTTATCCCTGCTGGCTCCTATCGAGGTAGGCCTTTTCGATAGCCGTCTCCAGCGGGAGACGTGTCGCTCTTTGGAGACAGCCGCTGCAGGGCGGTCATCCGCTTGTAGAAGGTGGCCCGGCCGATGCCCAGGCGCCGGGCGGCATCGGCCACCTTGCCCGAGCAGGCGCTCAGGGCCGCTTCCAGGATCCGCCGTTCGGCCCGGGCCATGGTCTCGGCGTAGCTGGATCCGGCCGGCACCTCCGGCAGGTCGGGGACGGGCCGGGCGGCGGCCTTTTCCAGGCCATGGAAGTCGGCCACCTCCAGCCGGTGCTCGTCGCTGTTCATCACCGCCCGTTCCAGCACGTTGTGCAGCTCCCGCACATTGCCCGGCCAGGTGTGCCGGCGCAGCACCTCCATGGCCTCGGGGCTGAGTTCCCGGGCCGGGACGCCGCTCTGCAGCCCGGTGGCTTCCAGCAGGTGCTCGCACAGCAGTTCCAGGTCGCCCGGCCGCTGGCGCAGGGGCGGCACCGGGATGTTCAGCACGTTCAGCCGGTAGAACAGGTCCTTGCGGAAATGGCCGTCCTCCGCCATGGTTTCCAGGTCGCGGCTGGTGGCGGCGATGATGCGCACGTCCACCCGGATCACCCGGTTGGAGCCCAGCGGCTCGAACTCCTGGTCCTGCAGCACCCGCAGCAGCTTGGACTGGAGGTTCAGGGGCATGTCGCCGATCTCGTCCAGGAACAGGGTGCCGCCGTTGGCCAGCTCGAACTTGCCGGGCCGCGCCTTCCGGTCCGCCCCGGTGTACGCGCCCGGCGCCACCCCGAAGAATTCCGCCTCCAGCAGGTTCTCCGGAACCGCCGCCACGTTCACGGTGACGAACGGCTGAGCCGACCTGGGGCCCCCCGCATGGATGGCGTGGGCCAGCAGTTCATTGCCGGTGCCGGTCTCGCCCTGCAGCAGCACCGGGGCGTTGAGCATGGCGGCGCGCCGGGCCAGCCGCTTCACCTCCATGGTGGCGGGGCTGTTGCCGATGAACGAGGAGAAGGTGTACTTGGTGCGCCGGGCCTCGGCCAGCTTCTTCTGGACCTGGACCAGCTCGGTCTGCAGGCTGGAAAAGCGCCCGAACAGCGGCTTGAGCGCCTCCATGTGGCTGAACAGGGCGAACCCCACCGCTCCCAGCACTTCCCCGTCCTCGTCGCGCACCGGCATGCGCATCACCACGAAGGTCTGGCTGGAGGCCTCCAGCAGGTCCAGCAGGATCGGCTCGCCGGTGGTCACCACCTGGCGCATGAGGCTGTTGGGGATGATCGCCTCGATCTCCTGGCCGATGGCCAGGCGGGGTTCGATGCCCAGCCGGGCCGCGTAGCGGTCGTTGATCCACACCACGTTCGCCGCCTTGTCCACCATCACGGTGCCTTCACACAGGCTTTCGAAGCAGTCGAACATGGACTGCATGGCCTTTTGCTGGATCAGGGAGGGGTCCTGAAGGGAGAGCAGATGTGGGGTCACGGAGGCTTCCTGGGCTGGGAACCCACCGATTCTACACTCGCACGCCCTCCGGCCGGACGACCCGAAACGGATATTCATTAATCGAATGTCGATTTCATGCCGATGAGTGAATCCGTAAGTTCCCTTTTCGCCCTCCAAAGGAGGTCATCATGAGTTCGGTCCTGAACGTCACGGCCACCCCTTCCCTCCCGCCCGTCGCTCCCACCCCGAAGCCCCAGGCGGCGGCTGCCGCAGCCACCACCACCGCCACCACCACAACCACCACCACCCAGCCGACCCTCACCCAGCTGATGGAGGAGCCCACCTACCAGCTCACCCAGCAGGCCCAGGCCGGAAACCAGCTGGCCATCCAGGTGCTGGCCCAGGAGCAGGCGGGCAACGCCCCGCTCACCACCAGCGCGGCCGCATCCGGCGGGGTCAACATCATCGCCTGATTCAGCTCCGGGTGATGCCCTGGCGCACCGCGCTCACGAAGGCCTCGAACCGGGCCTGGTCCGGGCCGGCCTTGCAGATGTCCAGCCCCGGCTTGCCGTTGGCGCGGGGGAAATGGACGAACTGGCGCCGGGGCAAGCTGAACAGGGCCACCATATAGGCTAGGCCCCCCAGGGGCCAGCCAAAGACGGCCACCCGCCGCACCAGGTCAGGGTAGCCGCTCCGGGACAGCACCAGGGCGAAGCCCACGGCGATGGAGCCGAGCATCACGCCCCTGGGGAACCAGCGGTTCTTCACGTTGAAGCGGCTGATCTGGCCGGAAAGGTCGGCCAGCTTGACGACGATCTGGTAGTTCCGGCCGAAGGTCCAGCGGGCGGCCACTTCCACCCGGTCCGGGTAGAGCCGGAACACCCGGCGCACCTGGGGCAGGCGCTCGGTGTAGATGGCGAGGGGGGTTTCCGGCGACGGAGGCATGCTAAGAGTCTAGCTCAGGCCGGGCCCGGTTCGGTCCTTTTGCTGGAGCCCGCTATGATCCCAGTGAGGCCTGACGCATGCATCTGGTACTGGTGGCCATCCACATCGAAGCATCCCCGCGGGCCGTGCCCCTGGGCCCGGCCCAGCTGGCCGCCGCCCTGAAGCGGGCCTACCCGGCGGGGCTGGACACCCGCATCCTGGACCTGTACCTGGGGCAGTCAGCCGAAGCCTGCGCCGACCGGATCCTGGCCGGAGAGCCCCAGGCGGTGGGGTTCTCCATGTACGTGTGGAACCGCGGGCTGGCCATGGAAACCGCCCGGATCCTGAAGCGGCGCCGGCCCGGCATCATCGTGTTCGCCGGCGGATCGGAGGCCACCGCGGACCGCGCCGGGGTGGAGGGGGATCCGGCGGTGGACTTCGTGCTGCCCGGCGAGGCGGAGGAGCTCATCGTCACCGCCATGGGCGCCCTGCTGCGGGGCGCCGGCCTAGAGGAACTGCGCGCCGGCATCCGTCCGGCCCCCATCGCCGACTTGGGCGGCCTGGCCAGCCCCTTCCTGGACGGCATCCTGGACCCGCGCGACTATCCGGGCCAACTGTGGGAGCTGTCCCGGGGCTGCCCGTTCAGCTGCGACTTCTGCTTCGAATCCCGGGGCGGCTCCGGCACCCGGCGGGTGCCCATGGCCCGGGTGGAGGCGGAACTGCGCCTGTTCGAGCAGTGCATGGTGAGCCAGGTGCTGGTGCTGGACCCCACCTTCAACTACCACAAGGCCCAGGCCAAGGAGGTGCTGCGCCTGATCCGCCGGACCGCCCCCGGCATCCACTTCTTCTTCGAGCTCCGCGCCGAGTTCCTGGACCGGGAGCTGGCCCAGCTGTTCGCCGCGGTCAAGTGCACCCTGCAGATCGGCCTGCAGAGCGCCCACGGCCCCGTGCTCAAGAACATCGGCCGGAGCTTCGACCGGAACGATTTCGAGGCGAAGATCCTGCTGCTGCACCAGGCCGGGGCCAGCTACGGCTTCGACCTGATCTACGGCCTGCCCGGGGACACCCTGCAGGGCTTCCGGGCCAGCCTGGACTTCGCCCTGGGGCTCATGCCCAACCACGTGGACATCTTCCGGCTGTCGGTGCTGCCCGGCACCCGGCTGCGGGAGACCGCGCCGGGGCTCGGCCTTGCCTTCCAGCCGGGAAACCCCTACCAGGTGCTGTCCGCGCCCGGCTTCGACGGGGCCGACCTGGATCGGGCCGAGCGCCTGGCCCGGGCCTGCGACCTGTTCTACAACCAGGGCCGGGCCGTGCCCTGGTTCGCCATCCTGCTGGCGGCCCTGGACATCGGCCCCAGCGAATGCTTCGCCCGGTTCCAGGACTACCTGGAGGCCAACCCCGGCACCGACGTCACCGAGCTGCAGAGCGGCTTCGTCCTGGCGGCCTTCCGGGACGATCCCAACCCGGCCCTGGGCCGGGTGGCCGCGGACATCGCCACCTACTTCGGGCGCTCCGGCGCCCTGGCCGAGGCCGACCTGGAGGCAGACCCTCCTGCCGGGGCGGCCGGCCCGCTCCGGATGAACCCCCGGGCCTGCTTCGCCCGCTTCCACCACGACCCCCGGGCCTTGCTGGACCAGCTGGCCGCCGGCATCACCGAGCTGGAGGACCTCACCTTCATGCTGCCGCCCCTGCCCTGCGAGGCCGTGCTGTTCATGCACCAGGGCGAACCGGCCCTGCGCACCCTGGCCCCGGACGAGGCGGAGCTGCTGCGCCGGTTCCAGCTGGGCGGCGGGCTGGCCGGGGAATCCGCCGCCGGCGTGGCGTTCCTGCGCTCCCTGGTGGCCGAGGGCCTGGTGCTCGAGCCGTCCGCGTAGAATGGCGGTGGAGCTGCCATGATCATCCCCGACATCGACGACCTCATCCTGGAGCACGACGACGAGACCGGCATCGAGGAGCTGGGCCGGCGGGTGCTGTCCCGGGGCCCATGGACCACCGTGGCGTTCCTGGTGAAGACCCGGGACACCGAGGGTGGTCCGTGGACCGGCCCCTACCTGTGGCTGCACCGCTACCAGAAGGTGGCCCAGGGCTGGAAGCTGGTGAGCCGGTTCCATACCACCGAAGACGAGCAGCTGGAGAACCTGGTGCAGGCCCTGGGCCAGTGGGGGCTTACCCGGTAAGTTAGCGCTCGAAGGCCGAGTCGAAGGCCCGGCCCGAAGGCTGGAAGTCCAGCTTGCGGCAGAAGGCGGCGCTTTCCTTGGCGCCGAAGATCCGGTCCATGCGCCCGTCCTCCCATTCGACGCTCAACGGGCCCTGGTAGCCGATGTCGTTCAGGGCGACGATGATCGCCTCGAAGTCGATCATGCCCCGGCCCACGCTGCGGAAGTCCCAGTAGCGGCGGGCGTCGCCGAAGCTGGCGTGGCCGCCGAACACCCCGACCGTGCCGTCGCCCTTGCCCCACCAGGCGTCCTTCATGTGCACGTGCTTGACCCGGTCGGCGAACCGGCGCAGGAAGGCCACGTAGTCCACCCCCTGGTAGCCCAGGTGGCTGGGGTCGAAGTTGAAGCCGAACCGCTTGTGCCCGTTCACCGCCGCCACCGCGCGCTCGGCGCTGGCGATGTCGAAGGCGATCTCGGTGGGATGCACCTCCAGGGCGAAGTCCACGTCGGCCCGCTCGAAGCTGTCGAGGATGGGGGTCCAGCGCGCCGCGAAATCGGCATAGCCGTTGTCCCAGTAGTCCTGGGAGGTGGGCGGGAAGGCATACAGGGAGTGCCAGATCTTGGAGCCGGTGAAGCCGGTGACGACCTTCACCCCGAACCGGGCCGCGGCCCGGGCGGTGTCCTGCATCTCCTGGGCGGCGCGGCGGCGCACCCCTTCCGGATCGCCGTCGCCCCAGATGGCCTCGGGCAGGATGGCCTTGTGCCGCTCGTCGATGGGGTCGCAGACGGCCTGGCCCACCAGGTGGCTGGCCAGGGCGATGCACTTCAGGCCCGCCGTCTCCAGCAGCCGGCGCTTGTCCCGGCAGTAGCTGTCGGACTTCAGGGCCTCCTGCACGTCGAAGTGGTCGCCCCAGCAGGCCAGTTCCAGGCCGTCGTAGCCCATCTCCTTGGCCAGCGGCGCCAGTTCGGCCAGCGGCAGGTCGGCCCACTGGCCAGTGTAGAGCGTGATGTTTCGTGACATGGGATACCTCCAAGCGGGGAATGTGGGTTCAGCAAGGGCAGGGCTAGTCGTTCCAGGGCGTCCATTTTTCCCGGGCGCGGGAGGCCTGCACGGTCTTCTCGATGAAGCGGACCCCGCGCGCGCCGTCCCGCAGCGTCGGGTGGTCCCCTTCCAGCGGCCCCAGCGGGCGCTGCTCGAGCCGGGCGCGGATCGCCTCGCCCACGCCGAGGTAGATGTTGGCGAAGGCCTCGTTGAAGGCTTCGGGATGCCCGCCGGGCAGGAAGCTGGCCTTCCGGGCCGCTTCGGTGAGCCAGGGTTCGCCGCGCACCAGCTTCTGCCGGGGACCGTCCGCCGGGGCGTAGTGCAGCACGTTGGGATCCTCCTGGTGCCATTCCAGCGTGCCCTGGCTGCCGAACACGCGCAGCCGCAGATCATTGTCGCAGCCCAGGGCGATCTGGGAGGCCAGCAGCACCCCCTTGGCGCCGCCCGCGTAGCGGATCAGCAGGCTGCCGTCGTCGTCCAGCAGCCGCCCGGGGACGAACGTGCTCAGGTCGGCGCAGATGGCTTCGATCTCCAGCCCGGTGACGGTGGCCACCAGGTTCTCGGCGTGGGAGCCGATGTCGCCGATGGCGCCGGCGATGCCGCTGCGGGCCGGGTCGGTGCGCCAGATGGCCTGCTTGTTGGTCCCGGTGGCCTCCACCAGCCGGGACAGCCAGCCCTGGTGGTATTCCACCACCACCTTGCGCACCTCGCCCAGGGTGCCGGCCCGCACCATGTCGCGGGCCTGGCGCACCATGGGGTAGCCGGTGTAGTTGTAGGTCACCCCGAACACCGTGTCCCGCTTCAGGGCAAGCCGGATCAGTTCCGCGGCCTGGGCGCTGGTGTGGGTCAGGGGCTTGTCGCACACCACGTGGATGCCCGCCTCGGTGAAGGCCGCGGCCACCGGGAAGTGCATGTGGTTGGGGGTCACGATGGAGACGAAATGGATCCGCTCGGAGGCCGGCCGCTTCAGCTCGTCGTTGAGCAGGGACTGCCAGTCGGGATGGATCCGGGACGGCTCCAGCCCCAGGTCCTGCCCGGACAGGCGCGCCTTTTCCGGATCGGCCGAAAGGGCTCCGGCCACCAGTTCCATGCTGCCGTGGAAGCACGCCGCCCTGCGGTGGACGGCCCCGATGAAGGCGCCGCGGCCGCCGCCCACCATCGCAAATCGCAGTTTCTGGTCATGCATGAAGACCCCCTTTAGGGCTGGATCGCGTCGCCGATCCAAGATTATTCGTTCTCCAGGAAATGGATGTAGTTCAGCCGCGAGGCATCCGCCTTGGCCTTGGGCAGGCTGCCGGCGGGATAGATGGCGTCCGTGGGGCAGGCCAGCGCGCAGCTGCCGCAATCCATGCAGAGCCGGGAGTCGATGTACAGCTGGTCGGCCGCATCGAAGCCCGCCTCGTCCGGCAGGGGATGGATGGCTTCGCTGGGGCAGGATTCCGTGCAGGTCGCGCACTTGATGCAATCATCGGTGATGACATGGGCCATGGTGTCTAGGTTCCTTTCAATGCCGCTGCAGCTTGGGTAGGGATGGAAAAATTCCGGAAGGGGGCCGCCGGCGCGGCGGGCCCTCTTCCGGCAGATCCGGACTAGGTCCGGGACGTGAACAGCGGGCCGAACTCGCGCCGGGTCTTGGCCAGCAGCTTGGCGCTCTCCTGGTCGTAGGTGACGCACCCGACCTTCTGCTGGCGGGCCAGCAGCTCGAAGCAGCCGTCGCAGGCGTGGCACCATTTCACTTCGCCCAGCTGGCCGGCGATCACCTTCCGCGGGAACTCGGGGTCGGCGATGGACTGGCGGCCCAGGGCGATCATGTCGGTGACGCCTTCGGTGACGTTCTTGTCGCCCCAGGCCAGCAGGCTGCTCTCCTCGGGGTTCACGTAGCGGAAGTTGTGGTGCCCGTCGTTGAACACCGAGTAGGCGGAACCGATCACCACGGTCTCCGGACGCACCACCTTCTTCACCTCATGGGCGAAGTAGAAGTGCATGTAGGCTTCGTCCGGAAGCGCCTGGGGCGGCTGGTTCAGCACGGTGTTGGCGGAAGGCCCGCCGGCCGTCTGCAGGATGAACTTGGCGCCGCGGGCTTCGATGCCCTTGATGAACTCCAGCGATTCGGAGATGTCCATCACGGGGGAATCCGGGCCGGCGGTGCCCTGCCCGCCCGGGATGCCTTCGTAGATGGTCACCTTGGAGCCGATGATGAAGTTGGGGTCGTTCACCGCCTTCATCACCCGCTCGTACATCTCGTAGCCGAACCGGAACCGGTTCTCCTTGGGGCCGCCGAACTTCCACTTGCGGTTGTTGTAGGGGCGCAGGATCTGCGCGCCCAGGTAGCCGTGGCAGAACTTCAGCTCGACGCCGTCGAAGCCGGCGTCATGGGCGATCTTGGCCGAGGCGGCGAACTGGTCGATGATCTTGTCGGCGTCGTCGTCGGTGAGCAGGCGGGAATCGAAGCCCGGCTCGACCCTGGGCGCCACCCGGGTGGAGACGTCGGGGTTGCTGATCTCGCCGGAGTGGGTGAGCTGGCAGACGAAGATCGGCTTGTCGTTGACCGACTTGATGTCCTTGACGAACTGGGTGAGCGCCTTGGCGTTGCGGGGCAGGATCATCAGCTGGTTGGTGCGGGCGAAGGATTCCTCGCTGACCGTGATGGCCTCCAGGATCACCAGGCCGGCATTGCCCTTGTGCAGGTTGCTGTAGCGGGCCAGGGTGCGCGCGGTGGGGTTGCCGCGATGGGCCGGGTCTTCGCTGCCGATGGCATCGTTGAATTCCATCGGCTGGATGACGAACCGGTTTTCCGCCACTCGATGGCCGATCTTGATCGGCGTGAACAGCGCGTTGCTTTCCTTGCTCATTGAGTTCTCCCTTGAAATGCGGCACGTGTTGGATTGAGCTGCCGTCGGCTCCTGGCGTGGTGGCATGGACGAAGCGTCCAGCCGCGGACTAGAACGGTGAACTGGGGAAATAGAAGTTCTTGGCGTTGTTCCGGGTGACCAGCACCGACGGGATGAGGGTGGTGGCCGGCATCGCGGCGCCCTTGGAGCGGGCGTCGACGGTGAGCTTGATCGCCTCGTAGATCATCTTGGGCGAGTAGGTGGTGTCGGTCTGGATCAGCGGATTGGAGCCGTCCTGGATGGTCTTGATGATGCCCTTGGAACCGGAGCCGCCAAGCACTTCCTTGATGTCGGTGCGCTTGGCCTGGTCCATGGCCTTCAGCACGCCGAGCGTCATGTCGTCGTCCGTGGACCACACCACGTCGATGTTCTTGAAGCGGACCAGGTAGTCCTGCATCACCTTGAAGGCGTCGTCCCGGTTGAAGTTGCCGTACTGCTGGTCGAGGATCTTGATCCCCGGGTAGTTCTTCATCACCGCGTTGAACGCGTCGATCCGGATGTTGTCGATCATGCACGGCAGGCCGCGGGTCACCACGATATTGGCCTTGCCGTTGTACTTCTTGGCCAGGTACTCGGCCGAGATCTTGCCGAACGCCGCGTTGTCGCCGGCCACGTAGGCGTTCTGGGCGCTGGTGTCGGTCAGCCCGCGGTCCACCACGGTGACGTAGATTCCCTGGTTCTTGGCCTTGGCCACCGGAGGGGTGAGCGGGGCGGATTCGAAGGGCAGGATCACCAGGGTGTTGATCTTGGTGACGGTGACCATGTCCTGCAGCTGGTTGGCCTGCTCGGAGGCGCCGGCGGCGGTCTTGATGGTGATCCTGATACCCGGGTGGGCCTTTTCCATTTCCTTCTTCGCCTCGTTGGCCCACCAGATGACGCCGGCGGTCCAGCCGTGCGAGGCCGAGGGGACAAGGATGCCGAGGTTGACCGGCGCCGCGGCGTAGGCGGCGCTGGATCCAGCCAGCGCGCCGGCCAGGGCCAGGCTGATTCCAAGCGCGGAGCGCCGGTGTAGTCTGGAAGACGTAGTCATGGGTTCCTCCTTGTGCGTTGAAACGGTTGTGGTGGGGGGTGATCAGGCCAGGACTGGCCGCCACCGGGAGTGGAGCCGGAAGGTGAAGCTCACCGGCGGCGCCGCTGCAGGAAGGCGACGCTGATGATGACCAGGCCTTGCACGGCGGAGTTGAGGTAGACACTGATGATGCTGGTCAGGTTCAGGATGTTGCCGATCACCGACAGCAGCATGGCCCCGATCACCGCGCCGACGATGGTGCCTTCGCCGCCCTTGAAGGCGGTGCCGCCGACCATCACGGCGGCGATCGCCTCCATCTCCCAGAACAGGCCGGTGGTGGGCGAGGCCGCGCCCAGCTGGGGCACGTAGAGCAGGGTGGCGAGCCCGACGCAGACGCCCAGCAGGACGTAGGTGAGCACCTTGACCCGGGTGACGTCCACCGCGGCGTAGCGCGCCACCTGCTCGTTGGAACCGATGGCCTGCACGTGGCGGCCGAACCGGGTGTAGTTGAGCAGCACCGACCCGGCCAGGGTGGCGGCGGCCAGCACCCACACCGGGATCGGCACCCGGAGCAGGACGCCGTAATAGACCGGCCCGTAGAGGTTCGCCAGGTGGGTGTCCAGGGGGATCTCGCCGCCGTTGGAGAACCAGGTGAGCACGGCGCGGAAGATGCCCATGGTGCCCAGGGTGACGATGAAGGGCTCGATGCGGCCCTTGGTGATCAGCACGCCGTGGGCCAGCCCGAACAGCCCGCCGAGGACCAGGGCCATGGCCATGCCCAGCAGCACGATGGTCATCGAGGAGCCCAGATGGCCCACCAGCGCGTTCATGGTGAGGATGACGCTGCCGGCGATCAGCGCGGCCATGGCCCCCACCGACAGGTCGATGCCGCCGGAGATGATCACGATGCACATGCCGATGGCGATGATGCCGATCAGCGCCGTGCGGGTGAGCACGTTCATCCAGTTGGCCCAGGTGGCGAAGTCGTGGTTCAGCAGGGTGCCGATGACCGACAGCAGGACCAGGCCGATCAGGGGCCCGTAGCCCTGCAGGTTGAAGCGTCTGCGGGTCCGGTTCGGCGCCGGGGCCTCGGCCCCGGTGGCGTCCAGGGCTTCAGTTTGAGGTGTGAGTGCCGGTGGCATAGGCGATGATCTCCTCTTCACTCAATCGTTCGGTTGGCAAGGTGGCCATGACCCGGCCGCCGCGCATGACCACGGCGCGATGGCAAAGGCCGATCAGTTCGTTCAGCTCGGATGACACGATGATGATTCCGCGGCCTTCGGCGGCCAGCTTCTCGATCAGGAAGTAGATGTCGCGCTTGGCGCCCACATCCACCCCCCGGGTGGGTTCGTCCAGGATGAACACTCGCGGGCCGGGCTCCAGGAACTTGGCGATGGCCAGCTTCTGCTGGTTGCCGCCCGACAGTGACGAGGCGATGCTGGCCTTGTCGTTGGTGCGGATGCCGAAGGCGGAGATGGCCCGGGCCAGGGCCCGCTGCTCGGAGTCCGCCGACAGCAGCGGGTGCGCGTGCTGCTCCAGCGCCATCAGCGTGAGGTTGGGGCGCAGCCGCATGTTCACGTGCAGGCCCTTGCCCTTGCGGTCCTCGCTCAGGTAGGTGATGCCGTTGCGGGCCGCTTCGCGCGGGTTGCGGAGCTGCAGGTCCCGCCCGTCCAGGCGCAGCCGTCCGGTGCCTCCGGCGCGCAGGCCGAGGATGCCCTCGAACAGCTCGGAGCGGCCCGAGCCGACCAGCCCGGCAAAGCCCAGGATCTCGCCCGGCCACAGGTCGAAGCTCACCTCCCGGGCCCAGCCCGGCACACTGAAGCCGGCCACCTCCAGAAGCGGCGTGCCTGAATCCGGCGAAGGCCGCTTGGGCGGGAACATGTCGGCCAGTTCGCGCCCGACCATCAGGTTGGCCATGCGCTGCTGGGAGGTGTCGGCGGTGGCTGCCCGGGTGACGAACCGGCCGTCGCGCATCACGATCACCTCGTCGGTGATCCGCGCCACTTCATCCAGCTTGTGCGAAATGTAGATGATGGTGACCCCGCGGCCGCGCAGCTGCTCGATCAGGCTGAACAGGCGCTCGCATTCCGAGGGCGACAGGGTGGCGGTGGGCTCGTCCATGATCATCAGGCGGGCCTGCCGCACCTGGGCCTTGGCGATCTCCACCAGCTGCTTCTCGGCCATGATCAGGCTGCGCACCTTGGTGTCCGGATCGATGTCGAAGCCCACCTGGCGCAGGGCCACCCGGGCCTGTTCGCGCATGGTGCGGTCGTCCACCAGCCGGCCGTGGTGGAGCTCCCGGCCCAGGAACATGTTCTGGGCGACGGTCAGCTCCTCCGCCAGGTTCAGCTCCTGGTGGATCAGCACGATGCCCTGCTGCTCGGCCTCCCGCGAACTGCTGAAGCGCTGGGCCTCGCCGTTGATGCGCAGGGTGCCGCCGGTGGCGCTGTGATAGCCGGCGAGGATCTTCATGAGGGTCGATTTGCCCGCGCCGTTTTCCCCGATCAATCCGTAGACGCGGCCCGGCTGCAGCTCGAAGCTCACCCCGTCGAGCACCCGCACGGGACCGAATTCCTTGATGATGCCTTCGAACGATACACACAAGCTCATGGCGCCAACGACTCCCTCCGTACCGCGTGGGATTCAGCAATTAATTTCTTATCTAATTAGATCGGGATGAAGGATGAGAAGAATGATAATCCGAATTCAATGACATTAATGCAACTTTTTTTTGATTTGCTTGGACCGGCTTTCCAGTCCTTCCGGACAGACCACCCCTCCCAGGCGGGTCGCCGCCCTGCGCCTTGAAGCTCGGATTTGGCCTGCCTGGGTCAGTTCGCCTCTGCTGGGGCCGGGGATCCCGGCGCGGTGTTCATGCGGATGTTGGCCTGAGGCTGACATCCAGCCTCGGGGCCGAAAGGAATCCATCCATGGCCAGGGCGATGCCGCCCATGGGCACGACTTCGGATCCAAGGGGGGAAAGGATGACCCGCAGGCCGGCGCGGTGGGTGGCCATGACGTTGGCCTCCAGGGTCCGGTGCAGCCCGTCCTTCAGGTAGTCGAAGACATTGGCCAGGGTGCCGCCCAGCACCATCATTTCCGGGTTGAGGATGTTGACCAGGCTGGAAAGGGCCATGCCCAGGGCCTGCCCCACCTCGTCCAGCACCGCCAGCACCACGGGGTCCTGGCGGGCCGCGGCCTGGGCCACGCCGACCAGGTCCTCGAAGCCCAGCCCCCGCTCGGCCAGGGTCCGCAGGATGCCCGCCTCCGACGCGTAGGTCTCCAGGCAGCCCCGCTTGCCGCAGCCGCAGGGCCGCCCCCCGGGCACCACGGTCACGTGGCCGATCTCGCCCGAGAAGCCGTGGGCGCCGCGGTAGAGGCGCCCCTCCAGGAACAGGCCGCCGCCGATGCCGGAATGGCAGGAGAGGTAGACGAAATTCTCGCACCCCCGGCAGGCGCCGAACAGCCGCTCGGCGATGGCCGCGGCGTTGGCGTCATTGTCCAGGTAGAGGGGGGCGTCCAGGCCCTCCTGCAGCAGGGGCTGGATGGGTCCGCTCCAGCCCAGGTTGGGGGCCAGCATCAGGCACCCGGCCCGGTCCATCAGTCCCGGGATGCCGACCCCGATGCCGCGGACCATCAGTTCCGGCCCGGTATCCTGGAGGATCCGGGCCAGGCCCTGGTGGAACAGCGCGACGGCCTCCTTGAGGTTCGTGCTCCCGGGCACCTCCAGCCGCTGCAGGGGCGAACCGGCCAGGTCGGTGGTGATGAGCCGGATCTTGCGCGGCTCCAGGCGGGCCCCCACCAGGACCCCGGCGGCGGGGGAGATGGACAGGGCCGTTTCCGGCCGGCCAACCCGGCGGTCCACCGAGGCCGGTTCCCCGCGCTCCAGCAGGCCCTCGTCCAGCAGCTGGGCGACCACCATGGAGGTGGTCGCCTTGTCCAGCCCGGTCACGCGCTGCAACTCGGTCTGGGAGATGCAGGGATGCTCCCGGAGCGCGTGGAAGACCCGGACGCGGTTGACCCGCCGGATGGACATGGAATTGATTCGAGCCGCCATGCAGCCTCCTCCTGGAACGGGCATGATCCAGGATCCCGCGAAAGGGCGCCGGATTCCGGCCCCCGGACCGGAACACCGGGGGGCCCTCATTGCAACCTGTCTTCAATCAGCTCTGGTGATGCCCCCATGCTACCACCGGGCCCACCATGGGATGAGCTTGAAAATGCCCATTCAGGGTTCCATATTTTTACATAAACATTTAAATAATTGATGTTGATTATTTTTCATTGTTTTAGTTCTAGGCTAGAAAAATTTATTAATTTTGCCCTTGAACTAATTCGGTGACGACCCTACCATGGGATGTTCTCAATCCCACACAGGGCCATGACCCTGATCGAAGTCATCAACCATCCTGGTATGACTGGGTGCTCACTACCGTGTTTTGCCCCTCAGGCGGGTATTGCCGGGAAGAGTGCCATCGTCTATTTGGATATAATGGAATAAAAATTAATGTAAAGGCATAAGGCGAACTCGGTCTCATCGGCGATGAAAAATCGGTGCTACCTTTGTTTTCATGATTCACCACACTGAATCTTCGCCAAATTCGAGTTCAAGCTGGAGGTGTCATGTTCCTGGGAATTGATTTGGGAACATCCGAAGTGAAGGTTGTCCTATTACAAAATAATCATAAAATCGTGACGAATGGCAGCCACCGGATTCCCCAGGCCCGACCCCATCCCCGCTGGTCCGAGCAGGATCCCAGGGACTGGTGGTCCGCCACCTGCGCGGCGGTGCTGGAACTGCGCGCCCAGGCGCCCGGGGCCTTCGCAGCCATCCAGGCGATCGGGCTTTCCGGCCAGATGCATGGCGCCACCCTGCTGGACGCGGAAGACCGGGTGCTGCGCCCGGCAATCCTGTGGAACGACACCCGGGCTTCGGCCGAGTGCGTGGAACTGACCGAGCGCTTCCCGGCCCTGGCCCAGGTGGCCGGCAACCTGGCCATGCCCGGGTTCACCGCGCCCAAGCTGCTCTGGGTGGCCAGGCACGAGCCGGAGCTGTTCGCCAGGGTGGCCACCGTGCTGCTGCCCAAGGACTACCTGCGCCTGATGCTCACCGGCGACAAGGTGAGCGACATGTCCGACGCCTCCGGCACGCTCTGGCTGGATGTGGCCAGGCGCGACTGGTCGGATCCGCTGCTGGCCGCCACCGGGCTGAGCCGGGCGCACATGCCCCGGCTGGTGGAAGGCAGCGCGCCTTCCGGCATCCTGCGGCCCAGCCTGGCCAAGGCCTGGGGCCTGTCCGGTCCGGTCATCGTGGCCGGCGGCGGCGGCGACAATGCCGCCAGCGCCATCGGGACCGGCGCCACCGCTCCGGGCGACGGCTTCCTTTCCCTGGGCACCAGCGGCGTGCTGTTCGTGGTCACCGACCGGTTCCGGCCCAATCCCGGCTCCGCGGTGCACGCCTTCTGCCACGCCCTGCCCGGCCGCTGGCACCAGATGAGCGTGATGCTTTCGGCGGCCAGCTGCCTGGCCTGGGTGACCCGGCTGCTGGGGGCCCGGAACGAGGCCGCCCTGCTGGACCTGGTGCGGGCCAGCACGCCGGCCCAGCTGGCCCGGGCGCCCATCTTCCTGCCCTACCTTTCCGGCGAGCGCACCCCGCACAATGACGCCGAGGCCCAGGGCGCCTTCTTCGGCCTGGACCACGACACCGGCCCGGCCCAGCTGACCTGGTCGGTGCTGGAAGGGGTGGCGTTCGGCCTGCTGGACGGCCTGAACGCGCTGAAGGACGCCGGCACCGAAGTGGGCCGTCTGGCCCTGCTGGGCGGGGGCTCCCGCAGCCCGGAATGGGCCCAGCTGATCGCCTCGTGCCTGGACACGGAAATCGTCACCACGGCCGGCAGCGAGACCGGGGCCGCCCTGGGCGCGGCCCGGCTGGGATGGCTGGCTGCCGGCGGCCGGGAAGCCGAGGTCTGCCGGGCCCCCGAGATCACCCGCTGCTTCACGCCTTCGCACCCCCAGCGGGAGATCCTGCTGGAACGCTATTCATGCTTCCGGGCACTCTATCCCCGCGTCCGGGATCTGCATGTCCTCTGAACCAGGTCCCCATCCACAGGAGCAGTCATGAGCGAATTCTTCAAGGGCATCGGCACGATCCCGTTCGAGGGCGTCAACGCAACCAGCCCGCTGGCCTACCGCTACTACGACAGGGAGCGGGTGGTGCTGGGCAAGCGCATGGAAGACCATCTGCGGTTCGCGGTCTGCTACTGGCACAGCTTCGGCTGGAACGGCAACGACCCGTTCGGCGGCGACACCTTCCAGCACCCCTGGCACGCGCTGGACGACGCCATGGCCGGGGCCCTCATGAAGGCGGACGTGGCCTTCGAGTTCTTCGTCAAGCTGGGGGCGCCGTTCTACACCTTCCATGACCGCGACCTGGCGCCCGAAGGGGCCACGGTGCGGGAAACGGTGGACAACCTGCGGCGCATGGTGGACGTGCTGGCCGGCAAGCAGGAGGCCACCGGGATCCGGCTGCTGTGGGGCACCGCCAACCTGTTCAGCCACCGCCGCTGGATGGCCGGCGCCGCCAGCAACCCCGATCCGGACGTGTTCGCCATGGCCTGCCTGTCGGTGAAGGAGGCCATGGACGCCACCCTCAAGCTGGGCGGCCAGAACTTCGTCATGTGGGGCGGCCGCGAGGGCTACGAGACGCTGCTCAACACCGACCTCAAGGCCGAGCTGGACCAGATGGGCCGGTTCCTGGGCATGGCGGTGGACTACAAGCACAAGATCGGCCTGGACGGGCCCATCCTCATCGAGCCCAAGCCGCGCGAACCCACCAAGAACCAGTACGACTACGACACCTCGGCGGTGGCCGCCTTCCTGCTCAAGTACGGCCTGGAAAAGGAAGTGAAGCTGAACCTGGAGTCCAACCACGCCACCCTGGCCGGGCACACCTTCGAGCACGAAGTGGCGCTGGCCTCGGCCTACGGGCTGTTCGGCTCGCTGGACATGAACCGCGGCGACCTGCTTTGCGGCTGGGACACCGACCAGTTCCCCAACAACCTGGGCGAGGTGGCGCTGGTCATGTACCACATCCTGAAGGCCGGCGGCCTCACCACCGGCGGCCTCAACTTCGACGCCAAGATCCGCCGCCAGTCCATCGCCCCCGATGACCTGTTCCAGGCCCACGTGGGCGCCATGGACCTGTGCGCCCGGGCCCTCCTGGTGGCCGAACGGATGGTCAGCGACGGCCAGCTGGACCGGCACGTCCAGGAGCGCTACGCCGGCTGGCAGGGCGAATACGGCCAGCGCCTGCTCTCCGGACAGCTGACCTTCGAGGCGGTGGCGGCCCGGGTGCTGGACCGGAACGTGGACACCACCCCCCGGTCCGGCCGCCAGGAGTATCTGGAAAACCTGCTCAACCGCTACATCTAGCTTTTCATTTGGTGAGGGTGAACCGGTCCAGTTCCCGCCCCTGGTCGTCCAGCTGGCGGAACCGGACCCGGCGGCCCTGGATCTCCAGCAGCGAGAAGGACTGCTCGTCGAAGTCGCTCCGCGCCACGTAAGGCTTCAACGGCAGCTGGGCGGCCTTGCCCTTCAGGTGCAGCGGCGCGCCGCCGGCCCCGGTGATGAGGAGGATCACGCCCCGGGCCCGGGTGCGCTTCCGGCCGTCGAACCGCCGGTCCCAGGTGAGCCGGCCGGGCATCGGGCCCTGCTGGGTCCTGGGGTCCAGCCCGGCCAGGGCGCCGGTGTCCGGGGTGAACCGGATGGGCTGGGTGCGCACGTAGGTGTGCACGTGCCCGGTGAACACCAGGTCCACCCGGTGCCGCTCCAGCAGCGGCCACAGCTGGGCCATCCACTGCTCCCGGTAGACATTGGGGTCGGCCAGGTTGAAGGGCGGGTGGTGGAACACCACGAAGCGCCAGGTGGCGCCCCTGGCCTTGTCCAGGTCCGCGGCCAGCCAGTCGCGCAGCTCCCTGGCCTCCCAGCGCACGTAGGGATTGGAGTCCAGCACGGTCCAATGGACGTTGCCGGAATCGAACGAGAAGCTGCCCATGGTGGGAAAGCGGCGCCCGGTTGCCGCCAGGAAGGCCTGCCAGGTCCAGTCCGGGCCGGGCACCAGCGGCGGGGCGTGGGGCCCCTCCGGCCGCAGCGCGGGCCCGTTCAGCGGCTGGTCCCAGTACAGGTAGTAGGCCAGGCCGTCCGGGTTCCGGGTGTAGGGATGCCGGGGCCCCCGCTCGCCCACGTCGTGGTTGCCCAGCGCGCCCACCATCAGGGTGCCGCGCAGCAGCGGCGCCCCGGTCTCCGGGCTCGGCTCATCGGCGTTGTAGACCGGGAAGAACAGCTTGCGGTACTCCGGGATCCGGCCGTCCTCGTAGACGATGTCGCCGGCCACCACCACCATATCCGCCCGCTGCCGGTACAGCTGCCAGGCGATGGCCCTGGACCTGGGGTTGGGATGGGCCAGGTCGCCCACCACCGCCACCCGGGTGGCCGCGCCGGCCCCCTTGCGGGCGCTGGCCTGGCCCTGGAACACCGGCTTCCCGTCCAGCAGCACCTGGTAGGAGAACGGCTCCCCGGGCGCCAGCGGCCGCAGCAGCGCGGTGTAGACCCGGTGCGGCGCCACCCCGGCCACCGCCACCCGCGTCCAGCCGGGCTGGATCATCCGCTCCCCGCCCGCGCCCTTCAGCAGCACGGTCCAGGCGCCGTCCTGGTCCGGTCCGTGCCAGAGCAGGCTGAGCGAATCCAGGGACGGCGCGGCGCTGCCCAGCTGCAGGTACGGCTTGACCAGGAACGGCTCGGGCGCCGGGGCCTGCCCCCAGAGGGCAACCTGCAGCAGCAGGCCGGCCGCCACGTTCCAGAAGCGTGAACCCGATCCGATGTGTCCCATGGCGACTCCCTGCATCTTTCTATTTTATTATTATTTTATTATTCTGGGAACACCCCCCGGTCCAAGACCCGGGCAAGACGAACGCCCCGGGTCATGAGAAGCTGGAGGTTTGTAGGAGTCTGCATGGCCATCGCACTCGGTCTCGTCAAGGTGAGCAAGCGTTTCGGCGCCCAGCCCATCCTGGAGGACCTGACCTTCGGCCTGCAGATGGGCGAGAAAGTGGGCCTGATCGGCCGCAACGGGGCGGGCAAGTCCACCCTGTTCAAGCTGCTGGCCGGGGAGGACAGCCCCGATTCCGGGGAGGTGGTGCTCACCCAGGGGCTGCGGGTGGCGCACCTGTCCCAGGATCCCCACTTCGCCCCCAACGCCACCATCCGCGAAGCCCTGGAGACCGCCCTGGCCGCCCACCAGGAACTGATCCGGCGGCACGCCCAGATCCACGAGGAGCTCCAGCTGGCCGCGGCCGACCCCGCCGCCCAGGAGCGCCTGCAACAGGAACTGGACAGCGTCGAGCACCACCTGCAGTACATGGGCTGGGACCTGGAGCCCCGGCTCAAGGAGGCCCAGACCACCTGGGGCCTGGTGGACCTGGAGGCCACGGTGGAAAGCCTGTCCGGCGGCTGGCGCAAGCGGGTGGCCCTGGCCCAGGCCTGGCTGCAGGACCCCGACGTGCTGGTCATGGACGAGCCCACCAACCACCTGGACCCCGAACAGGTGGAAAAGCTGGAGCTCTGGCTGCAGCAGTTCAACGGCGCCCTGCTGCTCATCACCCACGACCGCCACCTGCTGGACGGGGTGGTGGACCGGATGCTGGAGCTGGAGAACGGCTCCGTCACCAGCTACGACGGCTCCTACAGCGACTACCTGCTGGAGCGTTCGGACAAGGAGTTCCGGGAAGCGCGCCTCACCGACCACATGCAGAACCGCCTGCGCCGCGAGCTGGCCTGGCTGCGCCGGGGCGCCAAGGCCCGCTCGCGCAAATCCAAGCTGCGCATCAACGACGTGCTGGACCTCAAGGACGAGGTGCACGACCGCGGCCAGCAGGAGGAGCGGCTGGCGCTCAGCTTCACCGGCGGCACCAACCGCTCCGACTCGCTGCTCAGCGTGGAGGACCTCACCTTCAACTATCCGGGAACCGAGGAGCTGGCCGGCGGGCTGAGCCTGTACCTGCGCCGGGGCCAGCGGATCGCCATCCTCGGCCCCAACGGCTGCGGCAAGAGCACCCTGCTCAAGCTGCTGCTGGGCGAACTGGAGCCCACCGGCGGGCAGATCAACCGCCATCCCAAGCTCACGGTCTCGGCCATCTCCCAGGGCCGGGGCGAGATGCGCGGCGACCTCAGCATCGCCGACAACATCGCCGAACGGGCCTCCATGGTGAAGGTGGCCGGCCAGGAGCTGCTGGTGCTGGTCTACCTCACCCGCTTCGGCTTCCCGGCCGACCAGCAGAAGCGGCTGGCCGCCACCCTGTCGGGCGGCGAGCGCAACCGCCTGCTCATGGCCAAGGCCATGCTCCAGCCGGCGGACCTGCTGGTGCTGGACGAGCCCACCAACGACCTGGACATCCCCACCCTGCAGAACCTGGAGGAGGCCCTCATGGACTACCCCGGCACCCTGCTGCTGGTTAGCCACGACCGGTTCTTCCTGGACCAGGTGAGCACCCACACCCTGGCCTGGAACCCGGCCGGCAGCCCCCGCTGGGAGCTCTACGAGGGCAACCCCGACGCCGTGCGCCGGCTGCGCGCCGAGCGGGCCCAGGAGGCGGCCGCGGCCCGGACGGCCGAGGCGGCGCCCCGGACCAGGGCCTCCTCCCGCTCCGAAAAGAAGAAGGCCGGGCTCAGCCAGAAGGAGGAGCGCCGGCTGGCCGAGCTGGAGGCGGAGATGGAAGCGCTGCAGGCGCGCATCCTCGACCTGGAAACCAGCCTGGGCGACCCGGCCGCCTTCATCACCGCCGACGCCCCGGGCCACCAGGCGCTCAAGGACCGGGACGCGGCCAAGGCCCAGCTGGACGATCTGGAGATGGAATGGCTGGCTCTGGAAGAGAAGCGGGAGCCCTAGGCTTCGTCTAAAGTTGGCTTGCGGAGGCTAATTCCCGACCTATCCTGGAGTTGGAGGCTGCCATGTCCAACGCCGTGCTGAAAACCGACCTGCTGGACGCCCAGACCCGGGACGGCGACCTGCTGCTGTCGGCCTTCCGCAAGGTGGCCGCGGCGCTGGGCCTGACCCTGCCGGAGCAGGCGGCCATCCTCGGCGTTTCCCGGGCCACGGTGGGGGGCTGGAAGACCACCCCCGGCGCCGACCCCGACAAGCTGGACCGGATGGCCCTGTTCGTGGGGATCTTCGGCCTGGCCGGCCAGGCCTTTCCGGGGGAGCGCGGAGCCGAAGGCTGGCTGCGGCGGCCCAACACGGCGCCCCTGTTCGCCGGCAAGGCGCCGCTGGAGCTGCTGCTGGCGGGCCGGTTCGAAAGCCTGCTGCGCACCTACGACCACCTGCAGGCCTGCGTCCGGATCTGGTGATGGGCTTGCGCGTCCTCCAGGTGGCGGGCCCCTGGGCCCGGCTGCACCGGGCGGAATCCGACATCCTGGCGGGCCTCCTGTCCGCCGCCGAAAGGGCCGCGGTCAACCGGCGGCTGGGCCTGCCCGCGGGCACCGCTCCGCCCTGGGTGCCGGCCGACGCCGGGGACGCCGGTGGCCGGTTCGCGGAACCGCATGGCCCCGGGGCCCTGTACCTGGGCCGGGACCTGGCCACCTGCCTGGCGGAGGTGACGCACCACCACACCCTGCGCTGCCTGGCCTCGGTGGGCACCCCTCCGGGCGCCCGGGCCGTATTCCGTCATCTGGTGTTCCAGGTGGACGGCGCCATGGCGGACGCGGCCGCGGAACGCAGGGCCGGGCTGCACGATCCCGCCGGCTACGGCCCGTCCTGGGGCTACGGCCCGTCCTGGGGCTACGGCCGCCTGGTCCGGACGGCCGGCCTGGACGGGGTCCACTACCGCAGCGTGCGCCTGCGCGGAGGGCGCTGCCTGGCGGTGTTCCACGATGACGCCGCAAGGTTCTCCCACGTGGCGTTCGGGGCGGTGGTGCTGGAGTGGGACGGCGCCGCCTCGGGGCGGATCGCCTGAGCCAGCCCCGTCCCGCAGCTGTTTTTACCATATTTCGCAAATTTTAATATTATCTCGGACAACTTTAGAGTAAATCTAGACGAGGGAAGCGCAGGACTCCCCCCATTTAGGAGAAAAATCCATGACCCCCAGCCCGCTGCGTGACTTTCTGGAAATTCCCTACGACACCCTGGAGGAGATGAACCTCCAGGCCCAGAGTCAGCGCCGCAACCGTGTGCCTGCCGACAAGATCCGGGAAGAGCGCATGAAGTACCTGACGGATGAGAAGCGGATCAAGGCCGTCACCGTCTGCTTCACCGACCTGGAAGGCCGGTTCCACATGCTGGACTACGACAAGAAGTTCTTGATGAAGTCCAGCGACAACCTCACCTTCGACGGTTCCAGCATCCGCGGCTTCGCGGTGCAGTCCGAGTCCGACCTGCGGCTGACCATCGACTGGCCGGCCTTCTACTGGATGCCTTCCGACATCTTCGGACCCGGCAAGGTGCTGGTGTTCGGCCTGGTGGAGAACCAGGACCACAGCCCCTACGCGGGCGACATGCGGGCCCGGCTGAAGGCCTACACCGAAAGCCTGTACGCCAAGAAGGCGATCACCTGCAACGCCGCCCACGAGATCGAAGGGTTCCTGTTCAAGGGCCAGGAGGCGGAGCGGCGCTACAACGAGACCGGCGGCTTCGAGTTCATCAGCACCGGCGGCTACTACCACAGCCTGCCCGGCGACTCCCTGCGCCAGTTCATCGACACCTCGGCCGAAGCCCAGCGGGCCATGGGGTTCCAGAACGAGAAGGACCACCCCGAGGTGGCCCCCAGCCAGTTCGAGATGAACTTCAGCTACCAGGAAGCCAACATGGCCGCGGACCAGGTGCAGCTGTACAAGCTCCTGACCCGCCAGGTGGCCGCCCAGATGGGCCTCTCCGCCTGCTACCTGCCCAAGCCCATGGCCGGCGTCAACGGCAACGGCATGCACACCAACCTGAGCCTGGCCAGCAAGGACCGCAACCTGTTCTACGAGAAGGACGGCAAGGAGGGGCTGAGCCCCATGGCCTGGGACTTCGTCCAGCGGATCATGGCCAACGCCCAGGAGCTCTGCCTGATCCTCAACCCCAGCGTGAACGCCTACCGCCGGCTGGACCCCCACTTCGAGGCCCCCAACCAGATCAAGGTGAGCCCCACCGACCGCGGCTCCATGATCCGCATCCCCCTGGGCAACGAGAAGTCGGCCCGGCTGGAAGTGCGTTCCGTGGCCCCGGACACCAACCCCTACCTCAACCTGTTCGGCCTCCTGCGCACCGGCCTGGAAGGGCCCGTGGGCGAGCCCGAGGAAGGCGCCAAGCGGCCCCGCACCCGGTTCCTGCCCGACAACATCCAGGACGCCATCCGCTTCTTCAAGGGCTCCAAGTTCCTCATGGACGCCCTGGGCGAGGACGTGCACGCCAAGTATGCCGAACTCAAGGTGTCCCAGGCCGAACGGTGCCCCAAGGCGCTCGGCGCCCAGGTCAAGGCCTGTGAGATCCAGTTCCACCACGAAGTGACCAACCAGTTCCTCTGGAACCAGTTCTAGCAACCCGTTCCAGCCACCGCCCCGCCCCTCCGCACGCCTCGCCTCCGGGCCAGGAACCCCAGGGGGTGGGGACAGTTGTAGGAGGCCACGTTGCTCAAGCACCGGCTATGCCGTTTTCTGGAATCCCTGGTGCCCCCCCGGCGGGGTCCGATCACCCTGCAGGAGGCCCTGCCCTGGCTGGTGCCGAAAGTGCGGCCGCGCTTCGTGTACGAAGCCCTGCGGCTGCGCACCGGGCGGCCCGGCCCCGAGTTCCGGCCCCTGGCCGGCAGCTTCGCCATGAGCCTGGTGGTGGACCTGCCGGACGCGGAACTGGACGTGGGCGAAGCCGAACTGGCGCGCTGGGACACCGACTTCGACCGGCTGCTGCAGAAGGCCCGCAGCAACCTCCTGGCCCGGGGCGGCGAGGAGGAATTCCAGAAGCTGGGCCCGGGCCGCTACCGGTCCACCTGGCAGGACAACCTGGACGGCAGCCGGGTGCTGCTGCCCGGCCTGCTGCAGCGCCTTTCCCTGCGGGGCGACCCGGTGGTGGTGCTGCCCAACCGGGACACCCTGCTGGTGGTGGGCTCCGAGGATCCCCAGGGCCTGCGCTGGGCCCTGGAGGGCGCGCTGGAGTTCCTGGACGAGGACCCGCGCTCCCTGAACGGCTGCCCCCTGCGGCTGCGCAACTACCAGTGGGAGCCCTTCCGCCCCCTGGACGAGCATCCCATCCAGCCGCTGCTGGGCAGGGTGCACAAGCGCCGGCTCAAGGAGGAGTACGGCCACCAGAAGGCCCTGCTGGACCGCCGGCACGACGCCCAGGGCAAGGTCATCACCCTGGCCCCGTTCCATGTGGAGAAGGGCCCCACCGGCCAGGTGAAGAGCTTCACCGAATGGTCCCCGGCCATGGGCGAGGCCTGGCTGCCCGAGGCCGACCAGGTCCGGCTGGCCTGGGTGCTGGGACGGGAACGCGGCCGGGCCTGGGTGCCCTGGGCCAAGGTGCAAAGCTCCCTCAACCAGCTGATGGAGCCGGTCGGACTGTTCCCGGAGCGGCACCGGTTCAAGGCCGTCCCCCAGCCCAGCCAGCTGGAGGAGCTGCTCAGCGCCTGATGAGGGTCAGCACCCGGTAGCCGCCCATGAGCATGATGGCCACCAGGTAGCAGCGGACCGCCACCAGGGCCATCCGGCAGACCGGGGACAGCTTGATCGGGCCCAGGTGGTCGAGGTCGCACTTGGCTTCCGGCGCGTCGTTCAGGGGGTGGATCACCACGTAGCCCTTCCCCGCGCGGAGGTCCTGGGCGGCTTCCAGATCCAGGAAGGTGTCGAGGGTTTCGGTCTGATCGGTCATGGCAGTCTCCTTTTGGGATCAGGCCTGCGTGTCGGGGAGGCTCCATCCGGCGTCCTGGGCGTCCGGCGGCAGTTGGCCCCAATCGGGCTTCAGGTCCGCCGTGCTCTGGGGCGCCCGGGCCGGGCCGCGCTGACGCCCGGGACGGCACACGTGCCGGTTCTCGTTCTGGATGATCGCGTCGATGATCTCGTCGGTGATGGAAACCACGGGTCACCTCCCTTTCGCTGCAGGGTTGGAAATGGGACTAGGATCCGGCCGGGGGCCGGGAAGGATCCTCCGCCTGGCGTCCATTCGCCCCATGCTTCACCCGCTGGACAGGCCCGGAACCGTTCCGCACCCTGCACCGGTCAGACGCGCTGCTCGCCGTCCCAACCGGTTCCCAGTCCATCCGCCATGGATCGATCAGAACCCCGGGAGGAGGTTGCACGACGGAGGTTCGCTTTGTTCTCGCTTATCCATCTCAACCTCCTTTCTGGTCCATGACCACTCCCGAGATTGGCCCATCCTGGAAGGGGCGTCAACCCCCCCGAAGCCACAAACCACCGAATCGCCTCCATCTTTCCTGGAGGAAAAATTTGCCGTTTGATTTTCGCTTTTTTTACCCCATATTTAAGCCCTCGGAGGTCGGGCGTGCTGGCGATGTGGGTACCGGAAATGCCGTTTCAGTTGGCCTGGCTGCAGGACCCTGGGCTCAAGGACCGGCCCCTGGCCTTCCTCAGCCCCGGTCCCCAGCGCACCCCCTGCCTCTGGCTGGTGAACCGCCTGGCCCGGAACGAAGGCCTGGCCGCCGGTGAGCCGCTGGACCAGGCCCTGCGCCGGCTTCCGGGGCTGCGGGTGCTGGACCCCGCCCCCCAGACCTGGTGGGAGGCCCAGGGCCTGCTGGGGGAATTCCTGCAGCACTGGTCGCCCCAGGGTCTCCTGGGCAGCATGGGCGAAGCCCTGCTGGACCTGGACGGCACCGGGCGCCTGTTCGGCCCGCCCCAGGACACCGCCGCCCGGATCCAGCGGGAGCTGGCCCGGGACACCGGCTGGTCCAGCCACGGCGGGCTTTCCCGCAGCGCCACCGCCGCCCGCCTGGCGACCCGGGGCGAGCCGCACCTGGCGGTGGTGCCCGATGGCGCGGAGCAGGTGTTCCTGGCCCCCCAGCCCCTGGGCCGCCTGCCCGCGCTTTCGCCTCGGCTGCGCTGGCGTTTCCAGCGCCTGGGCCTGCGCCGCCTGGGCGACCTGCAGCCGGTGCCCCTGGCCACCCTCAGCCAGCTCATGCCCGAAGCCGAGGCGCGGCAGGTGCTGGCCCAGGTGCGGGGCGAGGACCGGCCGCGCCTGCCCATGCTGGCCGACCCGCCGGAGCGTTCCCGCCACCCCTGGGCACTTTCGCCGCCCCGGCTGGCGGAGGAGGTGCCCCTGGCCTGCTGGTGCCTGGACCGGCTGTGGAACGAGGGCCGGTCCCCCAGGCAGCTGCTGCTGCGCTGGTGGGACGTGGACGGCGAGGCCCACCGCTGGCAGGCCCCGGCCGACGCCCTGGCCCAGCCGCCCCTGGCCCTGGCCCCCCTGGTGGAGGCCGGCTTCCGCCAGGGGGCCCGCCGCCGGATCCTGGTGCACCGGCTGGAACTGCAGCTGGCCTGGGGCCTGGGCCGGGCCCTGGAGCTGTTCCGCAGCCCGCTGGCGCGCAAGCTGGACCAGCTGGAGCCGGCCCTGGCCAGGCTGCGCCGGCGCTATCCCGGGCAGCCGGTGCTGCCCGGGTGGGCCCGGCCGGCCGGATGAGCCTGCTCCTGGCCGTTTCCGACTTCGACCCGGGCGCCGGGGTCTACACCGCCGACCAGATCGCCCAGCTGGCGCCGCGCCTGGGCTACACCCACGTGGCGGCCTGGGATCCGGGCCTGCACGGCTGGCCCCGGCTGCGCGGAGCGGCCCTGGCCGCCGGGCTCACCCCCATCCTGGGCTGCCGGTTCCGCTGGCGGGACCTGGACTTCGGCGCCCTGCCCTGGTCCGATCGCGGCTACGGCGAGCTGTGCCGGCTGCTCACCGACCTGGCCCACGGCCGCCCCGGGGAGCCGCCCCGGGACTGCGCGCTCCTGGCCGAAACCCTGGAGGGGCTGGAGCTCCTGGCCGGGGCCGGGTTCCCGGCCGCGCTCCTGGCCCACGGCCGCAACCAGCGGGAGACCGCCGAAGCCCTGCGCCGCGGCCTGGCCGCGGCGGCGCCCCAGGTGCTGCGCTTCCGCACCCCGGCCGGGCTGGAACTGCACCGGCTGAAGCGGGCCATGGCCGGCCGCAGCACCGTCGCCCGCACCGAGCCGCTGTGGGATCCCCGGGACGGGGGGGGGGGGGGGGGGGGCCGGGGGGGGCGCGGGCCCCGCGGCGCCCCCCCCCGCGGCCCCGCCCCCCCCCCCCCAAAATAAAAACCCTTTAGGG
>JARLGP010000107.1 GCA_031292735.1 Holophaga sp. | reverse complement strand
GGGAGGCGCCACAGGGCGCTCCGGGGCGGGCGGCGGCATCCGGTCCCGGATCGGGCTGGGCCGGCGCGGCGGGGGCTCCGGCGCCCGGTTGGCCAGGGGCGGGCGCAGCCCGTAGAGGCCGTTGCCCTGGATGGGCAGCGGGTCGGGCTGGGGCGAGTCGCTGGCCTCGTCCACCGCGGCGGTGACTTCGATGACGGGCTCCTCGCCCAGGCCCATGGCGTTCTTGCGGTGCTTGGTGCGGGTGGACAGGATGAAGGCCTCCTCGCCCATGTCCTGCTTGACGATGTTGAGCGCTTCCTGCATGGAGGTGGCTTCGAAGGTCTTCACGCGCATGGGCGGGTCCGATCAGGGGAGGGGGTCATGCGACGGTGCCCAGGTTGACGACTCGGACGTCCATGGGCACCTCGCTGTGGCTCAGCACCACCAGGTGGGGCAGGGCCCGTTCCAGCAGGTGGCGGAGGTGGGGACGCACCACCGGGTTGGTGAGCAGCACCGGCTGGGCGCCGGGTAGCAGCTTGGTGATGCCGGTGGTGATCCGGTTGAGCAGTTCCTGGAGCTTGGCGGGATCGATGGCCAGGAAACTGCCCCGGTCGGTGGTTTCGATGCCGGCCTGGATGGTTTGTTCCAGCTTGGGGTCCAGCACCAGCACGCCCAGTTCGTTGCTGTCGGAGACGTGGGGGCTGGTGAGCGAGCGCCCCAGGTGCTGGCGCACGTACTCGGTGAGGGTGAGCGGGTCGCGGGTGATGCCGATGGCGTCGGCGGTGGCTTCCAGGATCCGGGCCAGGTCGCGCACCGGCACCCGCTCCCGGAGCAGGTTCTGGATCACCTTCTGGAGGATGCCCAGGGGCACCACGGTGGGCACCAGGTCTTCCACCAGCTTGGGGTAGGTTTCCTTCAGGGCGTCCAGCAGCTGCTGTACCTCGGTGCGGCCCACCAGCTCCGGGGCCTGCTGCTTGACCAGTTCGGAGATGTGGGTGGTGATGACGGTGGCGCCGTCCACCACGGTGTAGCCCAGGAGCTGGGCCTGGTCCCGCTGGTTGTCGGCGATCCAGAAGGCGGGCAGGCCGAAGGCCGGCTCGGTGGTGGCGGTGCCCTGGATCTCGCCGGTGGCGGTGCCGGGGTTCATGGCCAGGAACATGCCGGGGGCCACGACGCTGCGGGCGATCTCCTCGCCGCGCAGCAGCAGCCGGTAGGTGTTGGCGGGCAGCTGGAGGTTGTCGCGGATGCGGATGGGCGGAACCACGATGCCCATGTCCTGGGCCATCTGCCGGCGCAGCGCCTTGATCCGCTCCAGCACGGTGCCGCCGTGGCTGGCGTCCAGCAGCGGGATCAGGCCGTAGCCCACCTCCAGGCCCAGGGGGTCTACCTTGAGCAGGGCCTCCACCCGCTCCGGCCCTTCCACCTTGGGCTTGTCCTTGGCCTCGGCCTCCACGATGGCCTGGGCCTTGCGGTCGGCGAACTTCCAGGTGGTGTAGGCCATGATGCCGAACACCGCGCCCATGACCCAGAACGGCACCAGGGGCAGGCCGGGCACCGCGCCGAACAGGAACAGCACCGAGGCGGCGATGGCCAGGGGCCGGAAATCGCCGCCCAGCTGGCCCATCACCTCGGTGCCCAGGTTGGGCGAGGTGGAGCCGCTGCGGGTGGTGAGGATGGCGCCGCCCACCGAGATCAGCAGGCTGGGGATGGCCGTCACCAGTCCGTCACCCACGGTGAGCAGGGTGAAGGTCTCCATGGCCTGCATGACCGGGAGGTCGTACTTGACGATGCCGATGATGATGCCGGCTACGATGTTCACCGCCAGGATGATCAGGGCGGCCACCGCGTCCCGCTGGGTGAACTTCACCGCGCCGTCCATGGCCCCGTAGAAGCTGGCTTCGGCGCCCAGGTCCTTGCGCCGCCTGCGGGCCTCGGTCTCGTCGATGTAGCCGGCGTTCAGGTCGGCGTCGATGGCCATCTGCTTGCCGGGCATGGCGTCCAGGGTGAACCGGGCGGTCACTTCGGCGATGCGCCCGGCGCCGTGGTTGATGACGATGAACTGGATCGCCAGCAGGATCAGGAACACCACCAGGCCGATCACGTAGCTGCCGCCCACCACGAACTGGCCGAAGGCCTGGACCATGTGGCCGGCCGCCTCGGGGCCCTGCTCGCCGCCGTAGAGCAGGATCCGGCGGGTGGTGGCCACGTTCAGGGCCAGCCGGAAGATGGTGATCATCAGGAGGATCGAGGGGTAGGCGTTGAACTCCTGGGGCCGGGCCACATACATGCCCACCATGAGGATGACCAGCGACATCGTGATGTTGAAAACGATGAAGATATCAATGAGGAAGGCCGGCAGCGGCAGGATCATCACCACCATGACGATCAGGATGAAGATGGGCGCAGCCAGATCCACCCGCTTGGACAAGCGGGCCATGTACGGAAGAAGTCGGTCGAGGAGGGTCAGCATGTTGACACCAGGAGAACCTGAGCGAATCCGGTGCCAACCTGGCGCCTAGATGGGTCCCGGCGCCACTGCTTCATCAAGAGTTATTTTGCACTCATATGTTTGCGGGTTCTGCCGCACCGGGCAGGGGGTGACGTCGCAATGGTCGCAGAAGGCCTTGAGGCAGGGATCCACATGGGTGTGCAGCTCCCCTTCGATGGCCGCCTCCTTCAGCACGGCCTTGCCGAAGTCGTCGGCCAGTTCGTGGCCCTGGCCGATGCCGTAGAACTCCGGGATCACCATGTGGATGTCCACGTGGATGTAGCGTCCCGAGCGCAGGGTGCGCAGCTCGTGGATGGCGACGATGTCCCGGGGCCGCACCTTGTTGATGGACTCCACCAGGTGCTGCACCATGGCCGGGTCCTCGGTGTCCAGCAGGGCGGCGCTGGAGCTGCGCACCAGCTTGAAGCCGGTGAGGGCCAGCACCACGCAGACCACCAGGGCCATGGCCGGGTCCAGCCAGGTGAGGCCGGTGGCCTTGACCAGCAGGAGGCCCGCGGCCAGCCCGAGGGTCACGTAGAAGTCGGAGAACACGTGGTGGCCGTCGGCCTCCAGGGCATGGGACTGCTGGCGCTTGCCCTGGCGGATGAGGAACAGCCCCAGCAGTCCGTTGAGCAGCCCGGCCAGGAAGTTGATGCCCAGGCCCAGGCTCAGGTTCTGGATGGGGATGCCTTCGACGATGGACTGGATCGCCTCGTAGGCGATCAGCACGGCGGCGAGGCTGATCATGCCGCCCTCGAAGGCCGCGGAGAAGTGCTCGATCTTGCCGTGGCCGTAGGGGTGCTCGCGGTCGGCGGGCTTGTCGGCGAAGATGATCGAGCCCAGGGCAAACACCGCCGCCACCACGTTGACCACATTCTCGATGGCGTCCGACTTGAGGGCGGCCGAATGGGACACGTGGAAGGCGACGTACTTCATGACCAGCACCACGCAGCCCACGACGATGGAAAGGATGGCAATGCGCAGGCGCGCGGTCTGGTTGGGGAGGGGGGCGTCCATGGGCCTCTTTCGGGTCGGCCGGCGGCCGATCCATCCATGATGGATTCAACCGCCGGATTGGGCAATCGTCCTGCTTCGGCCCAAGGGAAGTCGTGACTTCCGTTCTATTTGAGCACGGCCTCCAGCTGGTCTACGGCCCAGTCGATCTGGGCCTTGGTGATGACCAACGGGGGGGCCAGCCGGATAGTGCGGAGGTGCGTGTCCTTGCAAAGCATGCCCCGGTCCTTGAGGGCGTAGCAGTAGTCCTTGGCCGGACCGGCCGCCTCGCTGAGATCGATTCCGGCCCACAGCCCCAGGCACCGGATCGCCTTGACCTTGCTGGACTTGATGCCTTCCAGGCGAGCCTTGAAGTGGCGTCCCAGCTCGGCCGAACGCTCCACCAGCCGCTCGTCGATCAGCACGTCCAGTGCCGCCGTGGCCACGGCGCAGGCCAGCGGGTTGCCGCCGTAGGTGGAGCCGTGGATGCCCGGGGTGAACACGTCCATGATCTCCTTGGAGGCCAGGAACGCGCTCACCGGGTAGAAACCGCCGGAAAGGGCCTTGCCCACGGTGATGCCGTCGGGCCGGATGGCTTCGTGCTCGAAGGCGAACAGCTTGCCGGTGCGGCCGAACCCGGACTGGATCTCGTCCAGCACCAGCAGGCAGTGGTGCTGGTCGGCCAGGGCGCGCAGGCCCTTGAGGAAGCCGGCGGGCGGGATCAGCACGCCGGCCTCGCCCTGGATGGGCTCCATGAAGATGCCCGCGGTGTTGGGGGTGATGGCCGCGGCTACCGCGGCCAGGTCGCCGTAGGGCACCACCTTGAAGCCCGGGGTGAACGGGCCGAACCCGGTGGTGGCGTCGGGATCGGTGCTGAAGCCGATGATGGTGGTGGTCCGGCCGTGGAAGTTGCCTCCGGCGACGATGATCTCGGCCCGGCCCTGGGGGACGCCCTTGACGTCGTAGGCCCACTTGCGGATGCCCTTGATGGCGGTTTCCACCGCCTCGGCGCCGCTGTTCATGAGCAGGGCCTTCTCGAACCCGGTGAGCTTGCACAGCTTTTCCAGCAGCGGCGGGAACCGGTCGTTGCGGAAGGCCCGGCTGGTGAGGGCCAGGGTCTGGATCTGCTTGATCATGGCGGCGGCGATCTTCGGGTGGTTGTGGCCCTGGTTCACTGCCGAGTAGGCGGACAGGAAGTCCATGTACTGCTTGCCGTCCACGTCGGTGAGGTGGACCCCTTCGCCGCGGGTGCAGACTACGTCCAGGGGGTGATAGTTGTGGGCGCCGTACTGGTCTTCCTGCTCGATGTAAGGGGTTGACTTGTTGGCTGCCAAGGTCATGGGGCCTCCTCTTCGGGGTGGATGGAATACAGGGTTGATTGTTCGATACTTCATGAGCAGTATAATGCCCAAAGCGTCCCCATGCGCAATATAGTCTCCACCGAGGTTGCCATGCCCTTCGATTCGAAGAAACTGCTCCGGTCCATTTCGGGCAACGTGGTCCGGCACCGGCGCGCCCTGAAATGGAGCCAGCAGGAGCTTGCCGACCGGTCCCAGGTGAGCCGGCGCATGATCGGCATGATCGAAAGCGGGGAAAGCAATGTCAGCCTGGCCACCCTGGGCCACATCGCCGCCGCCTTCAGCCTCACCTTCTCCCAGCTGGTGAACGACCTCGGGCCCCAGGAGGGGCTGCCGGAGAAGGGGCTGCGGCTTTGGCAGGGCGGCCGGCCGGGCACCAAGGTGGACCTGCTGCAAAGCTTCCCGGCTTCCCGCACGGTGGAGCTGTGGAAATGGACCATCGCCCCGGGCGACCGCTACCAGGGCGAGCCGGACCTCACCGGCTACCGGGAGATGGTCTACGTGATCCGCGGCGAGCTGACCCTGGAGCGGGGGGACGGCACCCAGGTGCTCAAGGCCGGGCAATCCATCGCCTTTCCTTCGGACCAGCCGTACGCTTTCGCCAACAGCGGCAAGGGCAGCCTCTGTTTCACCCTCAACGTGGTGGCTTGAGCTACAATCGCTCAAGTGCCATGTGGAGGATTTCATGATGTTCGGGATGAAGCGGAAGATCGCGGCTTTCTGCACGGGGCTGCTGCTTCCCGTGCT
Source organism: Holophaga sp. (assembly GCA_031292735.1). Next base: position 26,120 of record JARLGP010000107.1, on the reverse strand, counting down.
CATGGGCGGGGCCCTGAGGGCCGAAACCGGGGTGGCGGCCATCAAGCAGAAGGGCACCCTGGTGGTGGGCACCGCCACCGGATACTACCCGTTCGAGATGGTGGACAAGCAGAATGTGCTGGTGGGATTCGATATCGACGTGGCCAAGGCGATCGCCAAGGATCTCGGGGTGAAGCTGGAGTGGCAGAACTACGCCTTTTCCGGGCTCATTCCCGCCATGCAGTCGAAGAAGGTGGACCTGGTCATCGCCGGCATGACCGGCACCGACAAGCGCAAGGAAGTGGTGGACTTCACGGTGCCGTACTTCACCTCGGGGCAGGCCCTGCTGGTGAACAAGAACGTTCCCAACATCAAGAAGTGGCAGGATCTTGACAAGAAGGGCTGGGTGATCGCCGTGTCCCAGGGCACCACCGCCGACACCACCGCCACCAAGATGTTCAAGAACGCCACGGTCAAGAAGTTCGACGGCTCGGCCCTGGCCGGGCTGGAGCTGCTCAACGGCCATGCCCAGGCGGTCATCCACGAGGTGCCCTGGGTGGCCATCTACCAGCGCATGAATCCCACCCAGACCTACGCCGTGCTGGAGCCGTTCACCACCGAGCTGCTCAGCGTCGCGGTGCCCAAGGGCAACCCGCAGCTGGTGGACCACCTCAACGGCTTCCTGGCCAAGTACGTGAAGAGCAGCGAATACGCCAAGACCTACAAATACTGGTTCGTCACCATGGACTGGTGGAATGGGGTTCCCCTCAAGAAATAGCCATTCCAAGGCCACCGGAGCGGCCGCCTGAGCGCGGCCGCTCTCCCTTTGCGGAGCGCGGGTGATGTACAAACTGGATTTCGGGGTGCTGGTGGAATACCTGCCCCAGATGCTCGCGGGCTTGCGCGTGACCTTCGTGATCTCGCTGCTGTCCATCGTCGGCGGCACCATCCTGGGGGTGGCCGGGGCCCTGTCGCGCATTTCCCGGAGCCGGGTGCTGAACGCCCTGGCGGTGATCTACGTGGAATGGATCCGCAACACCCCGCTGCTCATCCAGTTGCTGTTCATCTACTTCGGGCTGGGCGTGTTCCTGCCGCTGTCGGCCTTCCTGTCGGCGGTTCTGGCCCTGTCCATCTTCTCCGGCGCCTACATCACCGAGATCATCCGGGCCGGCATCCAGTCCATCCACAAGGGCCAGCGGGAGGCGGCGCTGTCCCTGGGCATGAGCGAAGGCATGGCCATGCGCCTGGTGATCCTGCCCCAGGCGTTCAAGCGGATCCTGCCGCCCCTGGCCGGCCAGTTCATCAGCCTGATCAAGGACTCTTCGCTGGTTTCGGTGATCGCGGTGACCGAACTCACCTACGCCGCCAAGAACATCGTCACCGAAACGTTCCGGGCCTTCGAGGTCTGGATGGCCATCGCCGTGTTCTATTTCGCGCTGTCTTTCATACTCTCCCGTCTGGTCCGTGTGCTGGAAAAAAGGATGGCCCGCAGTGATTAAGATCAAGGATATCCACAAGCGGTTCGGCGCCAACGAGGTGCTCAAGGGGGTGTCCCTGGAGGTGGCCGAAGGCCAGGTGGTGGTGATCCTGGGCCCCAGCGGATCCGGCAAGAGCACCCTGCTGCGCTGCATCAACGGGCTGGAGAGCCTGGACGGCGGCAGCGTCGAGGTGAGCGGCATCCCGCTCAAGGGCCGGGCCAACCTGCACCGGATCCGCCAGAAGACCGGCATGGTGTTCCAGCAGTTCAACCTGTTTCCGCACAAGACGGTGCTGGAGAACATCACCCTGGCCTCCACCCACGTGAAGAAGCTGGCGCCCCAGGAGGCCCGGACCCAGGCCATGGCCCTGCTGGAGAAGGTGGGCCTGCCGGAAAAGGCCGGGGAATACCCCTCGAAGCTGTCCGGCGGCCAGCAGCAGCGGGTGGCCATCGCCCGGGCGCTGGCCATGACCCCCGAAGTGATGCTGTTCGACGAACCCACCTCGGCGCTGGATCCGGAGCTGATCAGCGAGGTGCTGGACGTGATGAAGGCCCTGGCCGCCGACGGCATGACCATGGTGATCGTCACCCACGAGATGGGCTTCGCCCGGGAGGTGGCGGACAAGGTGGTGTTCATGGACAACGGCCTGATCATCGACGAGGCCCCCACCCAGCAGTTCTTCGACGCGCCCACCCACGAACGCACCCGGCAGTTCTTCAGCAAGATCCTGCGCAAGAATTAGTTGCCCCGCACATCCTGGATCTGCCTGCGCTTCAGGGTGACCATGCGCTGGAACGCGGGCCGCTCCGCGGCCGGGGCCAGCAGCCGTTCGGCCCGCTGCAGTTCCGGCTCCGGGCTGAGCCCCTGGGCGGCCAGGGCGGCGGCTCGGCGGATCAGCACGAAGGCCTTGGAACACAGGGCCCGGGGGCTGTCCGGTTGCAGGGCCAGCAGATGGTCTGCCTGGCGCTCGGCCTGGTCCAGCTGGCCCATCCGCTCCGGGCCGCCGAGGCCGGGTAGCTGCACCCAGTGGAGGCGCCATTCCATGTCGGCCAGGGCGCAGTTGCCGTCGCTCTGGCCGATGGCCTGGGCGGCCTGGGCGGCCAGGCCGGCTTCCCGGTACAGGCTCTGGGCCCGGCCCAGCTCGCCCCGGGTCTGGCAGGCCCAGGCCAGGGCGCCCAGGCTGAAGGCCTCCTGCATCTTGGCTTCGTAGAGCCAGGGGTGCTCCTTGAACGCGGCCTGGGCCTGGCGCACCGAGGCCTCGAATTTCCCCTCCAGGTAGAACAGCCGGGATTCGCCCAGCCCGGCCGGTTCCCAGCTTTGACCCCGGGACAGCGCGCCGTAAGTGCGGGCCGCCTGCAGGTGCACCTGCAAGGCCGGCTCCAGGGGATCTTCCAGATCGCCCATCTCGGCCCGGTCCAGCAGCCTGAAGTAGGAGAAGCAGGCCACCCAGCCCAGGGCGTAGGCCACATCCGGGGTGCGGTAGCCGCCCTGCCAGGCGGTGGTCAGCACCCGGCGCGCCTGTTCCAGGTCGCCCAGGTAGCAGTAGCCGCGCCCCAGCGCCAGGTTCCCGGGGCCCAGGGCCACCGGGCCCAGCCGCTCCATCTCCTTCCGGATCCGGTCCAGCCCTTCCTGAAGCTGGGCGTGGGCCGGGCGCAGGTCGTGGGCGGGGATCAGCCGCTCCACCCGCAGGCGGTTCTCCAGGTCCCGGGCCTCCAGGGCGAAGCGCTGGGCCAGGGCCGCCTGGCGGTGGCTGCGCGCGGCCAGGTGGCTGGTCCAGCCCAGGAAGCTGGTGCCCAGCAGCAGGACGAGGCCCAGGGACACGGTCCAGGTGGGGTGCCGGCGGATGAACCGGCGCAGCCCCCGGCGCCATTCGCCCCGCTCGGCCAGCAGGGTCTCGCCGTCCAGCACCCGGCGCAGGTCCTCGGCCAGCTCTCCGGCGCTGTGGTAGCGGTCCTGGGGCCGCTCTTCCAGGCAGCGGGCGATGATCAGCCGGAGCCGCCGGGGCAGGGCGCGGCCGCCGCCCGGCCCCGGGGAGCCGTCTCCGCGGCACAGGCCGGCCACCGTCTGGAGGGTGACCCCCAGGGCATAGATGTCGGTGGCGGGGCCCACCCCGGAGCCGTCGCCATGCAGCTCCGGGGCGATGAATTCCGGGGTGCCCATCACCACCTGGGTCTCGGTGCAGCCGACGGCGGCCAGGTCCTTGGCCAGGCCGAAATCCGCCACGTAGGTGGTCCAGCCGCCCATGCCGTCGTTTTCCAGCAGGATGTTGCCGGGCTTCAGGTCCCGGTGGATCAGGTTGAGCCGGTGCGCGGCGTTGATGGCCATGGCCACCGCGCCCAGGATCTCCACCGCCTGGACCACGGTCAGGTCCGCCGCGGCCTGCTGCAGGTTGGGCCCTTCCACCAGCTGCATGGCGATCACCGGCACCTCCCCGGAGGCGTCCACGTCATAGATCCGGCAGACGTTGGGATGGCTCACCCGGGCCTGCAGCTGGGCCTCCCGCATGAAGCGGAGGATGGCGGAAGCGGAAGGCACGTTCAGGGTCTTCAGGGCCACGCGCCGGCCCAGCAGGCCGTCCCAGGCTTCGAACACCTCGCCCATGCCGCCCTTGCCCAGCCGCGGCCCCAGGCGGTAGCGGCCGATCACCCGGCCTCCCGGCCAAGCCGGGGGGCCGGCGCCGGCCTGGGTCTGTTCGGGGGCTGGGGTCGGGATGGGCGGCACGGGAACCTTGGGCGGATTGGCAACTACTCCTGAATAGTTGCCCCGGCCCGCCTAAAGGTTCCCGGCCAATGCCCGGACGTCCACCCGGTTGTCGTAAAAGGTGCTGCCGCCGCCCTGGTCGGTGAGCCGCTGGGAGGTGAGGGCGTTGACGGTGCGGTCCCCGGGGGCGAAGGCGGTCCACCACACCCCTTCGGCCACCACCAGGTCCGGGGGCACCCGGGGGCTGATCTCCAGCTGGAAGCGCACTTCGCCCAGATCGTTGCAGGCGGCCACCGGCTGCCCGTCCTGGAACCCCCGGGCCCGGGCGTCGTCCGGGTTCATGAGCAGGCGCATGCCGCCCTGGCGCTTGCGCAGGGCGTCCCGCTCCTGGAAGGAGGAGTTGAGGCTGAGCAGGGCGGGGGCGGTCATGAGGGAGAACGGCAGAGGATCGCCGTCCGCGTGGCGGGGCAGGTAGCAGGGGAGGGGCGGGTCCAGCCGGGGGTTCAGCAGTTCGATCCGGCCGGAGGGGGTGCGGAAGCCGCTGGCCTGCGGGCGCAGTTCCACCGCCTTGCCGGCCTCCAGGGCGTCCCGGTCCAGGCCTTCCCGCACCGGGCTGGGCAGGCTGAGCAGGTGGTCGATGAGGTCGTCGGCGCTTTGCCGGAAGAACGGCTCCTGGAAGCCCATGGCCTCGGCCAGCAGGCGGAACACCTCCCAGTTGCTGCGGCTTTCGCCCACCGGGGGGATGGCGGCCCGCACCCGCTGGACGCAGTAGCTGCCGTAGGCCCGGTAGAGGTCGCTGTGCTCCAGGGAGGAGGTGGCCGGCAGCACCAGGTCGGCATAGCGCGCGGTGTCGGTGAGGAAGCGCTCGTGCACCACGGTGAACAGGTCCGGGCGGGCCAGGCCGCGCAGCACGGCGTTCTGGTCCGGAGCCACCGCCGCGGGGTTGGAATGGTAGACGTACAGGCCCTGGACCGGGGGGTCGTCCAGGGTTTCCAGGGCCTGGCCCAGGCGGTTCATGTTGATGGTGCGCACCGGGCCGGGCAGGAAGTCCTCCCGGGTCACCTGGTCCATGGCGAAGCCGCCGCTGTTGCTGACCCCGGCGAAACCGCCGCCGCCCGGGTGGGCCCAGGCGCCCACCAGCGCCGGCAGGCAGGCGATGGCGCGGATGTTCATGGCGCCGTTGCCGTAGCGGGACAGCCCGCTGCCCAGCAGGAGGTACGGCGCCCGGGCCCGGCCGTAGGCCTGGGCCAGCTCTTCCAGCACCGGCACCGGAAGCCCAGTGAGGGCCGCCACCCGCTCCGGCGGATAGTGCGGCAGCACCTGGGCCGCCAGCTCCGGGAAGCCCTGCACCTGGGCCTCGATGAAGGCGGTGTCCTGCAGCCCGTCCCGCACCAGCAGGTGCATGAGGCCCAGGGCCAGGGCGCCGTCGCTGCCCGGGCGCACCAGGAAGGTGCGGTCGGCCACGGCCGCCGTGGGGGTTTCGTAGGTGTCGATCAGCCAGACCCTGGCCCCGGCCCGGCGGGCTTCGCGCACCCACTGCAGGCTGTGCAGGCTGGTGGCCAGGGCGTTGATGCCCCAGAGCAGCACCAGGTCGCTGTGGCGCACGGTGTCCGGCGGCAGGGCCGGGGTCTGGCCCATGACCGCGGCCCAGCCGGCCGCCTTGGCCGGCGAGCAGATGGTCCGGTCGAGTTTCGAGGCGCCCAGCCGATGGAAGAAGGGGTGGCCGGCGTTGCGCTGGATGAGGCCCATGGTGCCGGCGTAGGAGTAGGGCAGGATGGCCTGGGCCCCGTGCTCGGCGATGATCGCCCGCCAGCGCTCCGCGATGCGGGCGATGGCCTCCGCCCAGGAGATGGGGGCGAAGCTCCCGCTGCCCTTGAGGCCGGTGGCCAGCAGGGGGGTGGTGAGCCGCAGCGGGGAGTGCACGGTGTCCTGGTACTGGGTCATCTTGGGGCAGAGGGTGCCCCGGCTGTGGGGGTGCTCGGGGTCGCCCTTCACCGCGACCGCCCGGCCTTCGGCCACTTCCACCAGCAGGCCGCAGCTGTCGGGGCAATCGAAGGGGCAGACTGAGTGTCGTAGGGTGGGGGTCATGGTGGCCTCGTCTGAACCGGTCATCATGTTCTCATCGATCCGGACGCTCGGCCAGGGGCAAGTAGGTTCGTGCCGCGCCCTGGGCGAAGGCTTCCAGCGCCGCCGGGAACGGTCCCAGGGCGCGCTGGAAGATGCCCAGGGAGTAGGCGATGGTCAGGCCGTAGTTGGTGATGGGCACCCCGGCCTCCCGGCAGCGGTGGATCCGCGACAGCATCTCCCGGCGGTTGCCGGTGCAGTTGCCGCAGTGCACCACCAGCCGGTAGGGGCTCAGGTCGGCCGGGAAGTCCCGGCCCTGGACGTGCACGAATTCCAGCTTGGCGCCCACGTACTGGGTGAGCCAGCGGGGGATCTTCACCCGGCCGATGTCCTCCCCCACCGGGTGGTGGCTGCAGGTCTCGGCCATGAGCACCCGGTCGCCGCCCTTCAGCCGCTCGATGCCCAGGGTGCCGCGCACCTGTTCGGCCAGGTCGCCCTGGAACCGGCTCATGAGGATGGAAAAGGACGTCATGGGCACCGCCGGGGGCACGTCCGCGGCCACCTTGAGAAAGACCTGGGAATCGGTGACCACCAGCGCGGGCGGGCGCTTCTGCCGGGCCAGCGCGCTGGCCAGCTCCCGCTCCTGCACCACCAGGGCCATGGCCTCGCCGTCCAGCAGGTCGCGGATGGCCATCACCTGGGGCAGGATCAGCCGGCCCTTGGGCGCCTCCTTGTCGATGGGCACCACCAGCACCGCCAGCTCCCCGGGCGGCACCAGGTCGGCCACCAGCCGCCGGTTGTCGAAGAAGTCGGCCGGGGCCAGGGCCAGCAGCGCTTCGCGCAGGTCCAGGATGCCGGTGCCCTCCAGGGCGCTCACCGCCACCTGGGGCACCCCGGGGTCGGCCCAGGCCTCCAGCCCCAGGTCGGCCTTGTTGCGCACCACCAGGGCCGGCACCTTGCGGGCCCGCAGCTGCTCCAGCAGGCCGGCCTCGAAGCCGCCCCACGCCCCCTCGGTGACGATCACCCCCAGGTCCACCCGGTCCAGCACCGCGCGGGTGCGGGCCATGCGCAGCTCGCCCAGGGCGCCTTCGTCGTCCACCCCGGCGGTGTCCACGAACAGCACCGGGCCCAGGGGCAGCAGTTCCATGGGCTTTTCCACCGGGTCGGTGGTGGTGCCGGCCTGGCTGGACACGATGCTCACCTGCTGGCGGGTGATGGCGTTGAGCAGCGAGGATTTGCCCACGTTCCGCCGGCCGAACAGGCCGATGTGCAGACGAAGGGATTGGGGGGCGGACTGCATGGTCATGGCAAAGCCTTCCTCCAGCCAAGCCGGCCCACTGCTTCGGGGCTGGTGAGCTGGTCGAACTGTTCGGCGCTCACCAGCCCGGAGGCCAGGGCGGTGGCCTTGAGCCCGAGGCCGGTGCGCCGGGCTTCGGCGGCCAGGGCCGCGGCCTGGTCGTAGCCGATCAGCGGCAGCAGGGCGGTGGCGGCGGCGGTGCCGTTCTCCACCTGGGACCGGCAGCGCGCCTCGTCGGCGCTGAGCCCCAGCACGCAGTGGCGGCGCAGGATGTCGCAGCCCCGGGCCAGCAGGTCCAGGCTTTCCAGCAGGCTGTGGGCCACCAGGGGCATGAACGGGTTCAGTTCCAGGGAGCCCATGGCCACCGCCAGGCTCAGCGCCTGGTCATGGGCCAGGGCCATGATGGCGGCCTGGGTGACCGCCTCGGGAATCACCGGGTTCACCTTGCCGGGCATGATCGAGCTGCCCGCCTGGCGCGGCGGCAGCCGCAGCTCGCCCAGGCCCGCTTCGGGGCCGCTGGACAGCAGGCGCAGGTCGGAGCACAGCTTGATCAGGGTGGTGGCCAGGGCCTTGAGCAGGCCGGAAACCTCCACCAGGGTGTCCAGGTTCTGGGTGGCCTCCACCAGGTTCTCGGCCCGGGCCAGGCCCAGCCCGGTGATCTCGCGCAGCTCCTCCACCACCCGGAAGATGTAGGCGGTGGGCGCGGCCAGCCCGGTGCCGATGGCGGTGCCGCCCAGGTTCACCACCCGCAGCCGCTCTTCGCTCTTGGCCAGCCGCCAGCGGTCGCGGTTTAGCGCCTCCGCGTAGGCCCCCATGCTCCGCCCCAGGGTGGTGAGCACGGCGTCCTGGCATTCGGTGCGGGCCACCTTCACCACGTGGGCCAGGGCCTTTTCCTGGTCCTGGAAGGCCTCCTGCAGGGCCAGCACCTTGCGCTCCAGCTCGCGCAGCCCGCCGATGGCGGCGATCCGCAGGGCGGTGGGGAAGGTGTCGTTGGTGCTCTGGTGCAGGTTGAAATCATCCAGCGGGGACACCCGCCCGTATTCCCCCGGGGCCAGCCCCAGCAGCTCCAGGGCGCGGTTGGCCAGCACCTCGTTCACGTTCATGTTGGTGGAGGTGCCGGCGCCGCCCTGCAGGGCGTCCACCTGGATCTCGGCGGCCAGGGCGCCCTCCATCAGTTCCCGGCAGGCCCGCTCCATGGCGTCGGCCTTGGCCGCGTCCGGGAAGAATCCCAGCTGCCGGTTGCTGCGCAGCGCCGCCAGCTTCACCGCGCCGAAGGCCCGGGCCAGGGCGGGGTGCACCGGCCGCCCGAGGAGGGGAAAATTGTCCAGGGCGCGCGCGGTGTGGATGCCGTGCCGGGACCGGGCCGGGACAGCCATGGCGCCCAGGGAGTCCTGCTCCTGGCGTTGCGGAAGGGCATGGGGATCACTGGCCATGGGGTCCTGAGAAGCTGTCTCTGGAAATATACCGCCCCGGGGGCTGGTAACTTAAATTAGCTTCTGACAAATGTCACAAGTGTTCTGGGCCCAGAACAGGGCCCCGGGAGTGGTGGTTTACTGGACCTGTCGAATTGTAGGCAATTCCCTCCCAGGGTCATCGCACATAGGAGAATTGGAATGTCGGACTTCCGGATCAAGGAGCATCCCATCCTGGCCGTGCCGCCGGATCCCACCGTCAGGTTCACCTGGCAGGGGAAGGCGCTGCTGGCGCGGGAAGGGGAAACCATCGCCTCGGCCCTGTTCGCCAACGGGATCAGGGTGTTCGGCCACCACTTCAAGGACGGCGCCCCCCAGGGCATCTTCTGCGCCAACGGCCAGTGCGCCCAGTGCTCGGTGATCGCCGACGGCCTGTCGGTGAAGTCCTGCATGGTGCCGGTGCGCGAGGGCATGGCGGTGGGGCCGCTGGACGGCAAGTCCCAGCTGCCCGAGGTGCCCTTAGACTCCTGGCAAGGCATGCCTTGCCGGGAGGACGAAAAGGCCGTGCGTTTCCGCGACATCGAAACCCTGGATGTGGAATGCCTGATCCTGGGCGGCGGTCCCGCCGGCCTGTCCGCGGCCATCGAACTGGCCAAGGCCGGGGTCGGGGTGATCCTGGTGGACGACAAGGCCAGCCTGGGCGGCAAGCTGGTGCTGCAGACCCACAAGTTCTTCGGCTCCATCGACGCCTGCCACGCCGGCACCCGCGGCCTGGACATCGGCGCCAAGCTGGAGAAGGAGCTGCGCGGCTACGAGAACGTGCGCATCTGGAACAACAGCAACGCCCTGGCGGTGTTCTCCGACCGCAAGGTGGGCATTCTCCGGGACGGCCACTACTTCCTGGTGGCCCCCCAGGTGCTGCTGGTGGCCACCGGGGCCCGGGAGAAGTCCCTGGTTTTCAGGGGCAACACCCTGCCGGGGGTGTACGGCGCGGGCGCCTTCCAGACCCTGGTGAACCGGGACATGGTGCGGCCCACCGAGCGCCTGTTCATCGTCGGCGGCGGCAACGTCGGCCTGATCGCCGCGTACCACGCCCTGCAGGCGGGCATCGAGGTGGTGGGCCTGTGCGAGGCGCTGCCGGAATGCGGCGGCTACAAGGTGCACAAGGACAAGCTGGCGCGCATGGGCGTGCCCATCTACACCTCGCACACGGTGCTGTCCGCCAACGGCGCCGAGGAAGTGGAATCGGTGACCGTCGCCCGGCTGGACAGCGCCTGGCGGCCGGTGGCCGGCACCGAGCGCACCTTCAAGTGCGACACCGTGCTGGTGGCGGTGGGCCTGGAATCGGTGAACGAGTTCTTCCTCAAGGCCAAGGAGTTCGGCCTGCCGGTGTTCGCCGCCGGCGACGCCGAGGAGATCGCCGAGGCCTCGGCGGCCATGTTCACCGGCAAGATCCGCGGGCTGGAGATCGCCAAGTCCCTGGGTCGGGACGTGGGCGAGGTGCCGCCCGAGTGGCACCGCACCGCCGCCGTGCTGAAGGCGCGGCCGGGCGCCACCATCACCGAGGAGATCCCCGAGCAGGAGCAGGGCGTGTTCCCGGTGTTCCACTGCTCCCAGGAGATCCCCTGCAACCCCTGCACCAGCATCTGCCCGCAGGGCTCCATCCAGATCGAGGGCGGCGACATCCTCGGGGTGCCCACCTTCAACGAGCAGGACTGCATCGCCTGCGAGCAGTGCGTGGCGGTGTGCCCCGGGCTGGCGGTGACCCTGGTGGACTACCGCAAGCAGGTGGGCGAGGCGCTGGTGACGATCCCCTACGAGTTCCCCGGCAACACGCTGGAGGTGGGCCAGGCGGTCACCGTGCTGGACACCCTCGGCCAGGTGCTGGGCAACGTGCCGGTGGTGAAGACCCGGTCTCCCACGTTCGCCGACCACGCGGTGCTGGTGAAGGTGCGGGCGCCCCTGGCCATCGCCAAGCAGATCGCCGGGATCCGGGTGCAGCAGCCCTGGGTGGGCGAGTCCATGCCCGATACCGTCAAGCGGCTGGAGGACGACGAGATCGTCTGCCGCTGCGAGCGGGTCACCGCGGGCGAGATCCGCGCCCGGATCCGGGCCGGGGTGCGCGACATGAACGAGCTGAAGGCCGGCACCCGCGCCGGCATGGGGGCCTGCGGCGGCAAGACCTGCCCGAGCCTCATCGCCCGGCTGTTCCGGGAGGAAGGGGTGCCGCCGTCCGAGGTCACCGAGCTGACCCGCCGGCCGATCTTCATGGAGGTGCCCATGGGCGCCTTCGCCGGCCTGGTCACGGGCGAAGGCCCGGTTCCCGATGTGGCCAAGACCCATGCCGTCAGTGCCTTCCAGGGAGGTCTGTGATGACCATCGTTTATGACGCCATTGTCATCGGCGCCGGCAGCATCGGCATGCCCTCCGCCATGTACCTGGCCGAAAAGGGACTCAAGGTCCTGTGCCTGGACCAGTTCGCCTCCAGCGGCCAGGGCAGCAACAAGTGCGCCCTGGGCGGCATCCGCGCCACCCATTCGGCGCCGGCCAAGATCAAGCTCTGCCTGGACAGCCTGGAGGTGTTCTCCCACTGGGAGGAGGCCCACGGCTTCAACATCGAGTGGTACCAGGGCGGCTACGCCTTCGTGGCGTACCGGCCCGAGGAGGAGAAGCTGCTCAAGGACCTGCTGGTGGTGCAGAAGCGGGCCGGGCTGAACATCGACTGGCTGGACCGGGACGAGCTGCTGCGCAAGAGCCCCGGGCTGCGCCAGGAGGGCCTGCTGGGCGGCACCCTGTCCCCCGAGGACGGCTCCGCCTCGCCCATGCGCAGCAACCTGGCCTTCAAGGCCCGGGCGCTGGAGCTGGGGGTGGATTTCCGCTTCACCGAGCGGGTCACCAACATCATGCGGCGCAAGGGCAAGGTGGTGGGGGTGCGCACCGACAAGGGCGGCTATGCCACCGGCTGCGTGGTCAACGCCGGCGGGGCCTGGGCCCGGGCCGTTGCCCAGGCGGGCGGGCTGGACGCCCCGGTGGCGCCGGACTGCCACGAGGGCGGCATCACCGAGCCGGTGGCGCCGTTCCTGGACCCCATGGTGGTGGACATCCGCGAGGCCCCGGGCTCGGCCAATTTCTACTTCTACCAGCACCGGCCCGGGCAGGTGATCTTCTGCTACACGCCCAACCCGGCCATCGTCGGCTCCGACCGGCGGGAAACCTCGGCCTACCTGCCGATGATCGCCCGGCGCATGGTGGACCTCATGCCCAAGCTGGGCAACCTGAAGATCCGCCGCACCTGGCGCGGGCTCTACCCCATGACCCCGGACGGCTCGCCCATCATCGGCCGTTCCATGGACCTGGAAGGCTACGTGGACGCCATCGGCATGTGCGGCCAGGGCTACATGCTGGGCCCCGGGGTGGGCGCCCTGGTGGCGCGGGTGGTCACCAACGACCTGCGCCCGGGCGATGCGGCCATCCTGGAGGAGCTGAGCCCGGCCCGGGTGTTCGGCGGGGCCGAAGCGCTGGGCTGAATCCGGCCCGGCGGTCCCGGGGCCGGCGGCCTCCTGGGGTTTCCCGGGAGGGTCAGCCGGCCTTGGGCACGGCCCCCGGATCGCCCAGCTCCGGCTCCAGCCGGCGGAACAGGGCGAGCAGACAGACGCTGAGCCAAAGGCTGAGCAGGCTGCCCATGAAGTTCCCGGCCCAGATGAGCGGGTGGGTCATGCGCACCTGGGCGGTGGGGTCCGCCACCCGCAGCCCCACCAGGTAGGACAGGAGGAGGATGCAGGCCAGGTAGACCATGGCCATGGCCGAGGTGGCCAGGAGCACCCGGCGCCAGGAGCGGGCGATCATCAGCACGCTGCCCCGGGCCGCCTGGGCCAGGGATTCGCCGCGCAGCAGGATGCGCAGCGGCGTCCAGCCGAACGCCATGAGCACCATGAGGCCGGGGAAGATGAACAGGCTGAGTCCGATCCCGGTGGCCAGGGCGAGCAGGGCCTTGCCCCAGAAGGCGCGCAGCCAGCGCTCCTCGAAGTGCTGCCGCCACTGGTCCGGGGCGTTGAGCGGGTTCTGCCCGGCCAGGGCGTCGGCGGAGATGAGGAAGCGGGGGATGAAGTAGAGTTCCAGGGGCAGCAGGCTGGCGAAGGTGAGGGCCGCGTCCACCATGGGGTCCTCCGGCAGGCCGGCGCGGATCTGGAGCAGGGCGGCCAGGGCGGCCAGGGCCATGCCCAGCCCGGAGATGCCCAGGGTCATCCAGGGACGGCGGAGCAGGCAGCGGGTGCCTTCGAGAAGGCTTAGGAGATCGGTTTTGGCAGAGGACGTCATCTTAAGAGAGTAGCGCGCTATGATCATGGGCATGAGTCATCTGGCCCCATGCATCCTCGTGGCGAGTCCTCGGATCCTGGACCCCAACTTCCTGCATACCGTGATCCTGCTGGTGGAGCACGACGACAGCGGCGCCATGGGGGTGATCCTCAACCGGCCCCTGCCGGTGACCCTGGCGCAGATCTGCGAGGAGAGCCGGCTGCCCTTCCAGGGCGACGACTGCGCCACCGCCTGGCGCGGCGGTCCGGTGGAGCCCCAGCGGGGCATCGTCCTGGTGCGCGGCGGGCTGCCCTCGGCCGACGACACCGTGCTGGATTTCACCGATTTCATCAGCTACCGCAAGGATCTGCTGGAGTCCCTGCTGGTGGAGCCGGCGGCCCGGTTCCGGCTGTTCCTGGGCTATGCCGGCTGGGGCGCCGGGCAGCTCGACCAGGAGCTGGATGGCGGCGGCTGGGCCCGGCTGCCCCTGAACCCGGCCTGGCTCATGAGCAGCGAGCCCACCGACCTGTGGAACCAGGCCATCCAGTCCATTTCGGAATAAGGTCCGGACGGGATCGTTCCCTTTCTGGGCCCATCGGCTCAGTGATTCTTGGTTTTCCTCAGGGGCGGCAGCCTGATCAACCGCCAGGTGGCCATGAGGCTGGTCAGCAGGATGGCGGCCACGAAGACGACGGAGAGCATCAGGGTGGGGAGCTCGATTCCGGCGGTGTTGACGATGTGGTTGGGGATCCGCACCATCTGGTTGGGAATTTCCATGAACAGGCCATACAGCAGGAACCCGATCCCGAAATCCTTGCACACCTGGTCGATGCGCTCCTCGGTGGCGCAGAGGAAGCGCGGGTACAGGCGGAGGATCTCCATGATGTCCTCCCGGCTTTCCAGGGCGACCCCGAAGGCGATGCTGATCACCGCCATGCCTTCGATGATCTGGTCCAGCTCGTGCATGTTCGGTTGGCCGTGCCGCATCTCCAGCACCACGCCCCACAGGATGAGGGCGGTGCAGTAGGTGAACACCGCGTTCATGGCGATGAGGGCGGTCCGGGACGTGAGCAGGCGGAACAGGAGGATGCGGATCGGGGGCTTTTCAGGCGACATGATTAAATTATATTTCGATTCCTGAAAAAGCAATGGCCTGCTCAGGCGATGGACTTGGCCGCGTCGCTGGCCAGGCGGTCCACCCGTTCGTTTTCCACATGGCCGTCGTGGCCCCGAACCCAGTGGGCCTCCACCCGGTGGGTCTTGAGCTGGGCGTCCAGGGCCTGCCAGAGCTCCACATTGATCACCGGCTGGCCGTCGGCCTTGCGCCAGCCCTTGCGCTTCCAGCCTTCCAGCCAGGACTGGATGCCCTTCACCACGTACTGGCTGTCGGAGTAGAGCTCCACATGGCAGGGCCGGGCCAGCGCGCCCAGGCCCTGGATGGCGGCCTGCAGTTCCATGCGATTGTTGGTGGTGCCGGGCTCGGCCCCGCTGGCCTCCTTTTCCTTGGGCCCCTCGGGGGTGTGCACCCGCAGCAGGTAGCCCCAGCCGCCCGGCCCGGGGTTGCCCAGGCAGGCGCCATCGCAGTACAGCTCGACTTGGGTGCGGGGTAGATTCATCTGGTTCATGGAAGCCTCAAAGTCCGGCCAGACTACCATAGGGTTCCGGAGGCACCATGGTCGCCAGCATCGCCGTTCAAGAAGCGCCCCTGGATGCCGCGGGCATCCGGGCCGCGGTGCTGGATGCCCGGGCCGGGGCCGTGGTGCTGTTCGAGGGCTGCGCCCGGGACAGCCACCAGGGCCGTGCGGTGGCCCAGCTCGCCTACGAGGCCTTCGTGCCCATGGCCGAGGCCGAGCTGGCCGGGCTCCGGGAGGAGGCCATGGCCCGGTTCGGCCTGATCCGCTGCCTGATCCACCACCGCCTGGGCGAGGTGCCCCTGATGGAGGCCGCGGTGATCGTCGCCGCGGCCAGCGCCCACCGGCGCGAGGCCTTCGAGGCCGCCGCCTGGATCATGGACCGGATCAAGGAGCGGGTGCCCATCTGGAAGCGCGAGCGCTACCGCGACGGCACCGAGACCTGGGTGGAGGGCGAGTCCCGGCGCTGAACCGGAACCTCCACGATTGGCACGGCGTTGGCACTGTCCAGGACAGAGGTGCCCAGGTGGATCCCGCATACTACGTCGCAGCAGGCAGTCTGAGGGCCCGGTCCTATCAGATGGATGTCGTCTCCAACAACCTGGCCAACGCCTCCACGGTGGGCTACAAGACCGAGAAGACCTTCTTTTCCATCTACAACAAGGCCAAGGTCGATGGCCGCGGCCTGCCGCTTTCGTCCTACGTGAACGAAGGTACCGTCATGGCCCAGAGCGGCGTGGACTTCTCCCAGGGGAACCAGCGCACCACCGGTCGAAGCCTGGATCTGTCCATCGACGGCAACGCATTCTTCATGCTGCAGACCCCCCAGGGCCCCCAGGCCACCCGGGACGGCCGGTTCATGGTGGGCAAGGATGGTCGGCTCTCCAGCCTGGACGGCTACCCTTTGCTGGGCAAGAACAACCTACCCATCCCCATCGACCCCGCCGGCGGGCCGGTGAAGGTCCTTCTGGACGGAACCGTGCAGCAGGGGGAGAACACCCAGGGCCAGATCGATCTGCAGGCCGTGGCCAACCCCAGCGCCCTCCAGCGGCTGGGCGCCAACCGCTACAGCCTCGCCGGGGTTCCCCCCGCCGCCAGCAACGCCACCGTCAACCAGGGCAGCCTGGAACAGAGCGGGGTGGACATGGCCTCCTGCATGATCGACCTGGTGCGCCTGAACCGGATGTTCGAAATGAGCATGAAGGTGGCTTCCACGGTCACCAACGACATGGACGAGAAGAGCATCACCGATATTTCCACCGGCCATTAAGCCTTAGCCTTTCAGGAGTCCCGCCATGATGAGAGCCATGTGGTCCGCCGCCGCCGGCATGAACGTGCAAACCATGAACATGGACGCCATCTCCAACAACCTGGCCAACATCAACACCACCGGGTTCAAGTCCGGCCGGGCCGAGTTCCAGGACCTGCTCTACCAGACCATCAACACCGCCGGCACCAACACTTCCACCACCACCACGCAGCCCACCAGCCTCCAGCTGGGCCATGGGGCGCGCCTGTCCGCCATGGTCTCCGACTTCAGCACCGGCAGCCTGCAGCAGACCAATTCTCCCTACGACATGGCCATCCAGGGCGAAGGCTTTTTCCGGGTGCTGCAGACCGACGGAACCTTCGCCTACACCCGGGACGGCGCCTTCACCGTGGACCAGAACGGCAACCTGGTGAACTCCAGCGGCAACACCCTCGACCCGCAGATCACCATCCCCCAGGACAGCCTGAGCGTGACCATCGCCCCGGACGGCACCGTGACCGTCACCGAGCAGGGCCAGACCACCCCCCAGCAGGTGGGCCAGATCACCATCTCCAACTTCATCAACCCCAACGGGCTCACGTCCTTGGGCCACAACCTGTTCCAGCCGACCCTGGCCAGCGGCGACCCCATCGACGGGGTGCCCGGCCAGACCGGGCTGGGCACCATCCAGCAGTCCTCTCTGGAAGGCTCCAACGTGGACATGGCCACCGAGATGGTCAACATGATCGTCGGCCAGCGGGCCTACGAGGCCAATTCCAAGACGATCCAGACCTGCGACCAGATGCTGCAGCTGGTCAACAACCTCAAGCGGTGAACCATGCGTATCCTGTGGATGTTCTGCCTGTGCGCTGCGTTGGGCGCGGCTCCGCCGGAAGCCGCCGTCCCGGGCGCGGCTTCGCCGGAAGTCGCCGTCCCGGGCGCGGTTCTGCCGGAGGGCGCCGCCCCGGCCGAGGAGCGGGTTCCGCTGACGCCCCTGGAGCAGCTCCAGGTGGACGCCATCCGTTTCGCCGAATCCCAGGCCGCGTCGCGGTCCGGCCACTACACCTTCCGGGTGGTCAAGCCCCCGGTGCTGCCGCGGGTGCCGGCCGGCGGCAAGCTCAGCTTCGAACCGGAGCACCTGAGCCGGAAGGAACTGGGCGGCATGTTCTTCGCCACCTTCAGGCAGAAGCTGGATGGGCGCCTGCTGGGGCTGATCCGGGTGGACCTGGAGGGGAAATGGACCGGCAGGCTGCTGCGCGTCAAGGCCCCCATGCCCCGCAAGACGGTTCCAGAACCAGCCCAGTTCGAGCAGATGGACTTCGAAGGCAATCCCCCGGTGGGCGCCATCAGTGAGCTGCCGAAGGGCTACCGGCTGCGGGCCCCGGTGTCGTCCGGCCACATCCTGGTCATGCAGGACCTGGAAACCATCCCGGTGGTGGCGGCCGGCGAACAGGTGCGGCTGGAGGTGGTGAGCGGGAACCTGGTGATCGCGGTGGACGCCCTGGCCCGGTCCAGCGGGGCGGTGGGGGACAAGGTTAGGCTGGAAATGCCCAGCTCCCACAAGAACGTGCAGGCGGTGGTGACCGGCCCGGACGAGGCGCGGGTCCAGTGGGCGAACGGCAATTAGCGCTGGTGGGAAACCGGTAATGGGCCTACTCTGGTAGCTCGCACAGGAGCCCCCATGGCCCATGAACATGACCACCAGAATCCAGATCACGAGTGCGGCTGCGGTCCCGAGGACCCATGCTGCGAGGATCACGCCGATGAGATCGAAGTGGTAGAGCTCGAGGACGAGAACGGCGAAAAGGAAGAGTTCGCCATCCTCGAAGAAGTGGATTTTGAAGAGCGGCACTTCGCGATCATGGCTCCCCTGGCCGAAGTCCAGGCGTACTCGGACAGCACCGACGAGGAGAACGAAAAGGAAGACAACCTCACCATCGAGATCTTCGAGGTGAAGGGCGACGACTTCACCATGCTGGAAGACGAGGCTTTTGCCCAGCGTCTGCTGGCCCATCTGGATGAAGTTTCCGCCAAGTTGGAAGCCGAGGAAGGTAAATAACCGCGATCCTCGCCCGCTGACCGTTCCACCCAAACGCATGCCGCGAAGCTGACCCTTCGCGGCATGTTCATTTCGGTCGATCATGACGCTGTCATGGTCATGGTCATTCGTGGCATCCTTATCCATGGCGATGGATTGCATCAAGCTGCCGGGTCGCGTGCTCTACCTGTCCCAGGATCCCTCCAAGATCCAGAGGCAGATCCGTGGGGAAGATCTTCCCCTCGCGGCGGCGCTGCCCCTGCGCGATGAAGTCTCGGTGGATGAGATCGCCCCCACCTGGGTCTGCTACTACTTCGGCGAGCGGCTGGAGGATTTCCCCTACCTGGGCCTGGCCTGCGGCGGCAGTTTCCCCATCAGCGAAGGCGCCGTGGTCCGGGGCGGGTTCCAGGTGGTGGTCTCCGGAGAGCATCACGGCACCCACGGTTCCCGGGAGGCCGCCCTGTTCGCCGAATTCGCCGCCGGGATCCGGCTGGTGCTGGCCAAGAGCTTCGATCCGGAATACCTCCGGCACTGCCATGACCTGGGCCTGCTCACCAGCACCGACCTGGGCATCCTCGACCTGCTGGAGCGGGGCGAGCCGCTGCCCATGGAGCTGTTCACCCGCGGCGAAGACCCGTTCACCGCCGAGATCATCCGCAACGGCGGGCTGTTCGGCTACACCCATGCCCGGCTCACCGGAACCGCCGTGCTCCCGGTGCCGTCGCGGGCCCCCAGGCCCATGACCCTGGGCGAAAAGACCCTGGCCCGGGCCGCCATCACCGACCTCTACGCCCCGGCCCGGGGCCTGGCGGCCGTGGCCCCAGGCGACGGCCTGCTGGTGCGGGCGGACTGGCGCTACTCCCACGAAACCGCCACCAACCTGGCCGCCGCCATGCTCGACATGTTCCTGCCCGAGCAGGCGCCCTTCGCCGATCCCGGCCACATCGTCGCCTTCCGCGACCACCTCAGCTTCGTCGGCCAGTTCCAGGAGGACAGCCAGCCCGGGTTCCCGGAAGTGGTGCGGCGGCTCCAGGCCTTCCAGGATTCCTTCTGCGCGGCCCACGACATCCACCTGCATGGAACCCTGCCGGACGGAGCCGCCGAAGGCATCAGCCACGTGCTCATGGCCGACCGCTACGTGCTGCCCGGCCAGGTGGTGCTGGGCACCGATGCCCACGCCAGCCATTCCGGCGCCCTGGGCGCCCTGGCCTTCGGGGTGGACGCCGCCGACCTGGCCAACGCCTGGGTCAACGGCGACATGCGGCTGACCGTTCCGCCCAGCTGCCTGGTGCGGCTGCATGGCAGACTGCGCCCCGGCGTGTACGGCAAGGACCTGGCGCTGCATCTCATGACCCTCGTGCCGCTGCACCATGGCGCATTGGCGGGGCACATCCTGGAATTCCAGGGCGAGGCCCTGGCCGGCATGGCCACCGACGAACGGGCCACCCTGACCAACATGGCGCCGGTGCTGGGCGCCCTCACCGGAATCATCGCTCCGGACGCCGAGACCCGGCGCTTCCTCCAGGAGCGGCGGGGCGTCGCGGTGGCGCTGGAGCCCTGGATGCAAAGCGATCCCGGCGCCGAGTACGCCTGCGTGGTGGACGTGGACTGCGACACGGTGGGGGCCATGCTCGCCGCCCCGGGCGACCCGGGCAACGCCCTGGCGCTGGACCGGCTGGAGCGGGACGTGGCCGTGGACATCGCGTACGTGGGCAGCTGTTCCGGCGGCAAGCGGGACGACATCGAGCGGGTCTACGAAGTGGTGCGCTGGGCCCTGGACCATCGGGTGATGCTTCCGCTCCAGGTGCAGCTGTTCATCCAGCTGGGCAGCGAGGACGTGCGCCGCCATGCCCTGGAGCATGGCTGGGTCGGCGCCTTCGAAGAGGCCGGCGCCCGGGTCATCAGCCCCGGTTGCGGCGCCTGCATCCATGCCGGCCCGGGAATCTCCACCCGCACCAACCAGGTGACCATCGGTTCGTTCAACCGCAATTTCCCGGGCCGGAGCGGTCCGGGCCCGGTGTGGCTGGCCAGCCCGGCCACCGTCGCCGCCAGCGCCTTCGCCGGCAAGATCTGCAGCCTGGAAGGGTTGAAAGCGGCCACTGGCCTCTGACGGGCCGGTCCAGCTAGGATAAGGCCAACCGATTGGGAGGCGCACATGCAGTTCGTTGAAAACAATCTGGGCACCCTGGTGGAAGCGGTGGTCGGCAGCCGCCGCGCCGCTGCCATCCTGGAGGCCGTGGCCGTGCCCGCGGCCCTGACCGGCCCGAAGACAACCCGGGTGTCCCGGGCCCAGCTGGCCATGGCCATGAACCTGCTCCTGTTCGAAGGGCTCGAGCAGCGGGTGCCCTATGCCCGTGCCTACGTGCGGGACGGCGTGCGATCCGGGCGCAAGGTCCAGTTCGACCATGGCGCCCTGCGCACCGTGAAGGCCCCGTCCGGCGCCCTGCCCGAGGGCGAGGCGGCCATGGTGCGGATCCTGGAACCGCTGGGCTACCGCCGCGCCGAAGTCTACCCCCTGGACCGGATCGCCCTCACCGGCCGGTCCTACGCGCACCAGGACTTCCCCGAAGACATCCCCCAGTTCTTCCTCAGCGAGTTCCACCCCGAGCGGTTCAGCGCCGGCTTCCAGGTCGCCGTGGCCCGCACCCTGGCCGGATCCCAGGATCCGCTGCCGCCCCGGGCGGTGGCCCTGCTGGCGGAACTGCAGGCCGAGGGCGCCCTGTCCTTCGACCAGGCGCAGCGGCTGCTGCCCGACCTTGTGGCCTGTTTCGACCGGCAGCACCCGGCCCCGCTGCGCTCCGACTACCAGACCCTGCTGGCGGAGAGCGAAGAGATGGCCTGGATCGCCACCGAAGGCAACGCCTTCAACCACGTCACCGACCGGGTGGCGGACGTGGCGGCGTTGGCCCTGGAGCAGAAGGCGCTGGGCCGGCCCATGAAGGCGGCCGTGGAGTGCTCCGCCTCCGGACGGGTGCTGCAGACCGCGTTCCGGGCCGCCCCGGTGGAGCGGACCTTCCGCACCGCCGCGGGACACCTGGAGGTGGTCACCGTGCCCGGTTCCTTCTTCGAGTTCATCACCCGCAAACCCATGCCGGATGGGCGCCTTGACCTGAGCTTCGATACCGGCAACGCCCAGGCCATCTTCAAGATGACTTCCGCCGGTGGAGAATGACCATGACCACACCTGCCATGCTCCAACAGGAATTGAGCACCCTGCTCGGGCCCGGGGCCGTGCTGACCGAGCCCCCGGATCTGGAGAAGTATGAAACCGGGTGGCGCTACGGCCATGGCAAGGCCCTGCTGGCGGCCCGTCCCGCCAGCACCGGGCAGGTGGCCCAGGTGCTGGCCTTCTGCCGGCAGCACGGGCTGCGGGTGATCGCCCAGGGGGCCAATACCGGCCTGGTGGGCGGCTCGGTGCCGGATGACAGCGGCCGGATGGTGGTGCTGAGCCTCGAGCGGCTCAACCGGCGGCTGGACGTGGATGTGCTGGACCGGACCGTGAAAGTGGACGCCGGCGTCCTGCTCAGCGCCTTGAACGAGGCCCTGGCCGAGCATGGGCTCACCTTTCCCGTGGACCTTCCGGCCGACCCCCAGATCGGTGGCATGATCGCCGCCAACACCGGGGGCGCCCGGCTGTTGCGCTACGGCGACGTGCGCCACAACCTGCTGGGGCTGGAGGTGGTGCTGGCCGACGGCAGCGTGGTGGACGCCCTGACCGCCCTGCGCAAGAACAACACCGGCCTGGACTTCAAGCAGCTGTTCACCGGCACCTCCGGGGTGTTCGGGGTCATCACCGGCGCGGTGCTGCAGGTGGCACCCCTGCCCCGGCAGCGGGCCACGGCCCTGGTGGGCCTGCAGGATGGTCCCGCCGCCCTGGGTTTGCTGCAGGCCCTGGAGCATGGCCTGTCCGAACTGCTGGCCGCCTATGAAGTCATGTCGGCCGAGGCCCTGGGCCCGGTGTTCAGCGGCTCCGCGCCGCTGCGCAACCCCTTCGGCGCAGGCGTCCTGGCCCCGTACACCGTCCTGGTGGAACTGGCCTCCACCCTTCCGGAGAGCGCCCTGAACCTGGCCGACCTGCTGGAGTCGGCCCTTTCCGACCACCTGGAAGCGCATGGCGAGGAGATCACCGACGTGATCATGGGAAAGCCCGAAGAGTTCTGGGCCCTGCGCCACCACATTTCCGAGAGCCTGCGCGAGGAGGGCAAAGTCCTGGCCTTCGACCTGGCCGTGCCGCGATCCCGGCTGCCCGCCTTCACCGATGCCGTGAAGGCCTGGCTCCAGGCCGAGCATCCCTGCTTCCGGGTCTGTGATTTCGGCCATTGGGGCGATGGCGGCACCCACCTGAACCTGGTGTGGCGGGAGCAGGATTCGCCTATTCCCGCCGCCCAGCTGGTGCCCCAGGTGCAGCGCCGGATCTACCAGATCGCCGTGCAGGACTTCGCCGGCAGCTACAGCGCCGAGCATGGCGTAGGCCCGCACAACCAGGCCTCCTTCGACGCCTACACCAGTCCCGCGCAGAAGGCCGCGGGAGCAGCCCTGAAGGCCCGGTTCGACCCCGACGGGATGCTGGGCACCGTGCGGCTGTGGTAGCCGGCGGGAAGCCGTTCACAGCTGGTCCAGGGGGCTGGTGATCCCACGGCCCCCGCGGTTCAGCACGTGCGTGTAGATCATGGTCGTTTCCACATCCTTGTGGCCCAGCAGTTCCTGGATGGTGCGGATATCGTGGCCGTTCTGGAGCAGGTGCGTGGCAAAACTGTGGCGCAGCACATGGGGCGTGACCGGTTTCACCAGTTCCGCCGAGCGTGCCGCAGTGCGTACCGCCCGTTGAATCGTTTCCGGGTGCAGGTGGTGGCGGCGTTCCACGCCCGTCCTGGGGTCCACCGAGCGGGTGGCGGAGGGGAATACCCATTGCCAGCCCCAGGCCCGGCCGGCCTGGGGGTATTTCTGCCCCAGAGCCCCGGGCAGCCACACCTCGCCGAAGCCGTCCTCCAGATCCCGGTCGTGGAGCGCCTTGGCCTTGTCCAGGTGTTTCCGGACGAGAGGTTCC
The DNA here is from genome assembly GCA_031292735.1 of Holophaga sp. The sequence goes on along the minus strand of JARLGP010000107.1, from coordinate 2,929 downwards.
AGCGAATCGGGGAGCATGGTCACCCGGTCCTTGTCCCCCTTGCCGGCGCGGACGATCACCTCGTGGCGGTCGAAGTCCAGATCCTTGACCCGGAGCCGAAGCCCCTCCAATAGCCTCATGCCCGTGCCGAAGAGCAGCCGGGCGACCAGGGCCGTGACCCCGCTCATCTGGTCCAGGAGCCTGCGCACCTCCCCCGGAGTGAGGACCACCGGCAGTCGCCGGGAGGCTTTCGCCTGGATGACCCCATCCAGCCAGGGCAGTTCCATGCCCAGGACTCGTTTGTACAGAAACAAGAGCGCGGCCTTGGCCTGGTTTTGAGTGGAGGCAGCCACATGGCGTTCCGAGGCCAGGTAGGAGAGGAATGCCTCCACTTCGCGAAGGCCCATGCCGTCGGGATGCCGCTTGTGGTGGAAGAGAATGAACCTCTTGATCCAGTCCACATAGGTCTCCTCCGTACGTAGACTGTAGTGGCGGGCGCGGATCTCGGTGCGGACCCGATCCAGGAGCCTTGGGGCCGGAGGTGCCGGCGTAGCCACCGGCGGCGTCGTTCGAGGAGCGGGAGAGTTGGAAGCTATCATCCATCACCGGAATGTGGGGGCAGGGCCCAAGGACCATCGAAGGTATTCTGTAAAAGGGAAAGATATTTTAAGCGAAAAAATAACAAGATTTTAGCGTTCGTCAAGAGCTAATCTGAATTCTTAAGCACCCGTCTTTCTGGCCGGTTGACTACCGAGTCCTCCGATTTGGTTTCAAACAATCCTGTGGACCTGCCCCGATCCAGCCAGTTCCCCATCCGTCCATGCCGCCTATTGCTCCTGGCCACCAGCACGGAAGAATACATAATTGCCGTGTTAATCATCTCCCTTCGCCTGGATTGCGTAAGGTTGAATTTAGTTAAAAACTGTAATGACGTTGCATACCGAGTAAGGACTTCTCGCTTGGAGATTCCTAATGCGGTAAGGTTGGCACGTGAAGGGACTCGGATTGGCCTGTTCTTTCAGGTTTGGGTGGTGATGTCCAATTAGCGTTAGGCCCAGCCGAGGCGCCGTAGCACCGCTATTCACAATGGTTTGGCGCTTCGGTGCATGCATCGCCAGTTCAGGCCAATCTGTCGTTCCAGTAATTTGCGGCCGAGCTAGCTTGTCATCATCACCACTGGAAATCGGCAGGCGTCACCGAGCCGGTTGCTTGTTGGGACCGATGGCCGTCCACAATTCATTGGCCGAGCTGGCTTGTCACCATCACCCTTGGGAGTCGGTATGGCGGCCAGGGCTGGCCATCACCGTGGTGTGTGATGTGGCCTTCGTCAGGCGCACCCCGGTGAAGGGCTGTACGGTCATGGTTTCAGGCTGCAGGTTTGAGTCGTCCGTCTGGCAGTGGGCGTCAAAGATTCCGGTCATCATCACCAGCGGAAGTCGGTTCCAAATGTGCATCCGGCCGCCTGGAAATCCGCCAGGCGCAAAAACAATCGTGGTGCCGAAGACTGCAAGGATGCTGACAATCATTCGTCAGGCGCAAGCCAATCCAGGGCCGTGGCCCGGAGGAGAGATCTTTGTCGGTCAAGTCCGAGCAGGCGTCCTCAAGCGAAGTGGCCGAGCCGGCTTGTCAACATCACCCATGGGAGCAGGTTCCTCGTCAATGCAGCCGCTCATAGATGGGCCATCAAATCGTCCCAGCTCCAATGGCGCCGCGGGTTCCAGCAAAAAGATCAAGGCCGTACTTGCCTAACCTTGGATTCGACTCCGGACACAGCCCTGGTTGTGATCCAACCAGCCGCCGTCATCATTCAGTCTGCTGTTCTCCTCCGATCGCGTGGCTGGGGCCGTGCCGGTCAATCCTGGCGTTAGGCCCGAGCGGGGCGCCGTAGCACCGCATCAGACCGTGATCAGGCGCACAGTAGGCACAAGTTTATGCATGCCTCTGGCGAAGAACCGACATTGTAACTACAATGTAGGGATGACGAACGACCTTCGTTTCGAATGGGATCCCGGGAAGAGCACCAGCAATCTTCGGCGCCATGGTGTTTCCTTCGATGACGCCTCTACTGTCTTCGTCGATGAAAACGCAATTCTCATTGATGATCCAGACCATTCTCTTTCGGAAGATCGATTCATCCTTATGGGGCTCAGTTCCTCTTTGCGGGTGCTGATTGTCTGCCATTGCTACCGGGCGGAAGGAAAAACAATTCGAATCATTTCAGCTCGAAAAGCGGATGGCCAAGAACGGCAGGTTTATTTCGGGAGGTTCAAGGCATGAGAAAGCATTACGATTTCTCCACTGGGCAGCCCAACCCGTATGCCAAGCTGCTCAAACGGCAGGTTACCATTCGGTTGGATGAGCAAACCCTTGTGTACTTCAAGTCATTGGCCGAAGAGACTGCGATTCCCTATCAAACCTTAATCAACCTTTACCTCCGAGAATGTGCGGCTTCTCAAAAACACCTTCGGTTGGCTTGGCTGAGCGGTCCCAAAGCCGATAAGCCCGCGGAGCGATCGCGCCCAATCCAGTCCTGATGCGGGTTTAAGGGATTATTTCAGGGCCATCTTGCCTAACCTTGCATTCGACGCCGGACACGGCCCCGCTTCTGCCCCAACCGGCTGGCGTTATCATTCAATCGTCCATCCTCCGCCGGTCATGCGTCAGGGGCCGTGCCGGTCAATGCTGGCGTTAGGCCCAAGCGGGGCGCCGACTCACCGAAAGGTGCATGGTTGCTGCGTTTCGGGGCATGCTGCGATGGGAAAGCTCTGGTGGCTATGGTTCCAATGAGCGGCCGAACCGGCTTGTCATCATCACCACTGGGAGTTGGCAAACGGAAACAGGCCGGCTTTCTGCGAAAGTCAAAGATAGGTGGCATGTTCCAATGAGCGACCGAGCCAGCTTGTCATCATCACCAGTGGGAGTCGGGGAAATATGTCGGGTTGCGGGTTTG
>JARLGP010000106.1 GCA_031292735.1 Holophaga sp. | reverse complement strand
GCCATCGAGGCGGCCAAGGCCGGCGCCCTGGGCAAGGGCTTCGCGGTGGTGGCCGACGAGGTGCGCAAGCTGGCCGAGCGCAGCGCCCAGGCCGCCCGGGAGATCGCCACCCTGATCGAGGGCAGCGACCAGGCGGTGGCCACCGGGCGGACCACGGTGCAGGAGGCCGTCCAGGCCCTGGCCCAGATCCGCGATCACATCGGCCAGGTGACCGCCATGTCCATGGAGATCGGGGCCGCGGCGGAACAGCAGGCCAAGGCCAGCCAGGAGGTGGCCCACCAGGTGGAGCTGGGCGCCCAGAAGGCCGCCGCCAACGCCAGCGCCAGCATCGAACTGTCCAGCACCACCGAAGGCAACGCCCAGACCTCCACCCAGCTTTCCCACACCGCCGACGGCCTGTCCGAGCTGGTGGCCGGGTTCAGGTCCTAGTCCTGCGCCACGGGACTGGCGGAAAGATCCCGGACCACGGATCCGAAGCCGGGCGTCCCTGCCTGGCAGGCCCGGGGGGAACCGCCTTCCGGTGCTCATCCAGGTAGGTTCACCGGTCCCCCCAAAGAACAGATTGTTGGTACGACAATGGGTTGTCGGCCCTCGATATCCTCCATTCCTACGTCCCGGGACAGGTGGCTTGCCGTATCCCTGAACTGCAGCCAACCGGCCCGTAGCCACTGCAATGGGGAATCGGGCACCGTGCCGCTTCGCTGATCTCTCTTTCTCCAGTCGACTGGTTCCTGTGTGTCGCCTGGCACTGAAACATGCATTGAGGAATTCCCATGGGAAAGACCCTGCAAAAAAAGCTCGCATTTTTCGTGGTCGGCCTCCTGCTGACGCTGGCGGTCGTTCTTTCGCTGGTCGCATACCTCGAGATGCGGTCCCAGCTGATGGATGCGGTGAGAGCCCAGTCCGAGGCGGCGGCCAACGGCTATTGCGACCTGATCTCCGAATGGACGGGGTCCAAGAGCCAGATGATCCAGTCCCTGGTTCCGGTGGTGAAGGATGCGAAGGCCGTGACCATTTTCCAGCGCACCGCCGAGGCCGGCGGGTTCACCGCGGTGTACGCGGGCTACGAGGACAAGAGCTACCTGTTCGGCGATTCCAACCATCACCTGCCTCCTGGTTGGGATCCCACCAGCCGGCCCTGGTATCGCCTGGCCGCCGCCAGCGGTCACCCCATCATCACCGAGCCCTATGCGTCTGCCACGACCGGCAAGCTGATCGTGAGCTTCGCCGCGCCGGTGACCAGGGCATCCGGGGTTTCTGCCGTCGCCGCCGGGGACATCAGCATCGATCAGCTCATCCAGAAAGTCGTGGCCCTGAAACTGTCCGGAAACGGATATGCCATGCTGCTGTCCCGGAGCGGAAAGATCATCGGGCACCCCGACGCCAAGCTCACCTTGAAGGGAGTGGGCGAGCTTTCCCCGGAACTGCTCAAGCGGGTGCCGGATTTGTCCCAACCCAGCGCCGGCCTGGTGTCCGCCTCCGTCGGCGGCAAGGCCAGCCTGGTGCTGTGGCAGCCGGTCCCCGGCACCGACTGGGCCCTGGCGCTGGTGATGGAGCGTGCTGCCGTGCTGGCCCCCCTCCACATGCTCCTGCTGGAGCTGGTGGGGGTGATCGCGCTGTTCAGCGTGATCGTCTCGCTCCTGGCCGTGGCCACCCTGGGCAGGATGCTGGGGGGCTTGAAGCAGATCAGGGATGCCATGCGGGAGATCGCCAAAGGCGGAGGAGACCTGACCCGTCGCCTCGAGGTGAAGAGCCAGGATGAGGTCGGCGAGACCGCCGAGGCGTTCAACACCTTCCTGGCCGGCCTCCAGGGAACCATCAAGGAGGTGTCCCAGGCTTCCCTTTCGGTTGCCAGCGGAGCCACCGAGTTGTCCGCCTCGGCCGAAGAGATGTCCTCGACCACCAACGAAATCGCCAAGAGCGGGGAACACATCCATCAGGCGGTGGAATCGGTCGCCTCGGCCATTGCCCAATTCATGGCCAGCGTCGAGCAGGTGGCGGGCAACGTCAGGGTTTCGGTGGACCAGACGAACCAGTCCGTGGATCAGGTCAAGGAGGGGGCCCGGGAGGCCAAGGCCACCAGCGACAGCATGACCCTGATCAACCAGACCTCCTCCAAGATCGCCCAGGCCGTGACCGTCATTCAGGAGATCGCCAACCAGACCAACCTGCTGTCCCTGAACGCGGCCATCGAAGCCGCCAAGGCGGGAGAACAAGGGAAGGGCTTTTCAGTGGTCGCGGAGGAGGTCCGCAAACTGGCCGAACGCTCGGCCATAGCCGCCAAGGAAATCGAGAAGTTGATTTTCGACACGCAGGCAGCCATCACCGGCGGGGTCGCGACGGTGAGCAGGATCGCCGCGGTCATGACCAACATCCAGGATTCCATCGCCAAGGTCTCCTCGCTGACCCATGAAATCGGCACGGCCACCGTGGAGCAGTCGGCCACGGCCAAGGAGATCTCCAGGCGGATGGAAGCCAGCGCCCGGGAGATCGGCCAGAATGCCGCCGCCACCCAGCAGATGTCCGCCACGGTCCACGAGATCAGCAGCACGGCGTCTGGACTGGCCAAGGTTTCCTCGTCCCTTTCCGCCGCCATGGAGCAATTCCAGGCCTAGCACTTCACCCGGCCTCCCCGGTGGTTCCGGCCTCTTTGGCGGACACCGCCGGGGCCCATTTGGGATGCTGGCAGTTCATGCACTTGCGAGTGAACAGGTTCCGGCTCCGGCCGCGGTAGCTGAACGGTTCGCCGCACTTGGGGCACGGGAACTCCACCAGCGGGGTGGAGCCCCAGGCGGTCATGCCCACCAGGAGCGCCAGCCCCACGTAGAACGGCTTGGCCGAATGCCGGGTGCGGGCCAGGTGCAGGCCGCCGCCGAACAGGGCCACTCCCGCCAGCAGCGCCAGGAACAGCACCCTTCTCCGGTGACGGTACTCCTGCCAGGCATCGATGGGTTGGGACATGGGGTTCCTGACTTGGGGAAACGAAGTTAGGCGCGGACCAGGTCGGCCCGCAGGAAGTGGGGGCCCGCGCCGGTGATCCGGGCCTCCACCAGTTCCCGGAACGGCAGCGGGCCGGCCGGGGCGGTGAGGTGGACGTTCTTCCAGTTGGCGGTGCGGGCCAGCCAGTGGCCGCCGTCCAGCGGGCCCTCGGTCTCGATCCGCACCTTCAGGGTGCGGCCCACCATCTTCTGGTTGCTGGCCAGGGTCAGTTCGGTCTGGCGGGCCTGGAGCCGGGCCAGGCGGCGGTGCTTCTCCGCGTCCGGCAGGTCGTCCTTGAGCCGCAGGGCGGGCGTTCCGGGGCGCGGGGAATAGATGAAGCTGAACGACTGGTCGAAGCGCACCTGGTCCAGCAGGGCCATGGTGCCCTCGAAGTCCGCCTCGGTCTCGCCGGGAAACCCGACGATGAAATCGGTGGACAGGCACTGGTCGGCGGGACCACCGCCCAGGTAGCCCAGCCGTTCCAGGTACTGGGCCACGGTGTACTCCCGGTGCATGCGCCGCAGCACCGCGTCGCTGCCGCTCTGCACCGGCAGGTGCAGGAAGGGCGCCACCTTGGGGTTGCGCACCAGGGTGCGGGCCAGGGCCGGGGTGAAGTTCATGGGGTGGCTGGTGGTGAAGCGGATCCATTCCAGCCCGTCCACCTCCGCCACCCGGTCCAGCAGCTCGGCGAACGAGCAACCGCCCTGGAAGCTGTTGACGTTCTGGCCCAGCAGCTCCACTTCCCGGTAGCCCCGGGCCACCAGGCCGCGCACCTCGGCCACCACGTCCTGGTAGGGGCGGTGCCGCTCGGGGCCGCGGGTGGTGGGCACCACGCAGTAGGTGCAGGCGTGGTCGCAGCCCTCGATGATGGTCACCATGGCCTTGGCCTGGCTTCCCAGCCGGGCGGTCTCCGGCGGGAACAGGTGGTTGTCGGGATAGGCGCCGGTGTCCATCACCCGCTGGTCCCCGGCCCGGGCCCGCTCCACCAGGCTGGGCAGTTGCTGGATGGCCATGGTACCCAGGACGAAGTCGATGTACGGCGCCCGCTTGAACAGCGCGGCCTGCTCCTGCTGGGCCAGGCACCCGGCCACCCCCACCAGCAGCGGCCGCTTCTTCTTCTCCTCGCGCAGGCAGCCCAGTTCGGTATAGACCTTGTGCACCGCCTTTTCGCGGATGGAGCAGGTGTTCAACAGCACCAGGTCGGCGTCCTCCAGCCCGTGCGCGGGCGCATGGCCGTGCTGCAGCAGCAGGCCCTCCAGCTTTTCGCTGTCGTGGCTGTTCATCTGGCAGCCCCAGGTCTCGATCAGGTATTTCATTCGCGCAGAACCCCAAATGGACATTCTAGCCTGGAGCGCCGGCCGAACAGAAAAGGGCCCCCGAAGGGGCCCCCTTTCCGCTTTCCGGAAATCCGGATTAGTACATGTCTTCCATGCCGCCCATGCCGGGCGCGCCGCCCATGGGGGCGGCCTTCTTGTCCTCGGGCAGTTCGCAGATGATGGCTTCGGTGGTGAGCATCATCGCGGCCACGGAGGCTGCGTTGCGCAGGGCGGACTTGGTCACCTTGGCCGGGTCGATGACGCCGAACGCGACCATGTCACCGAACTCGCCGGTGGCGGCGTTGAAGCCGAAGTTGCCCTTCTCTTCCTTCACCCGGTTGACGATGACGGAACCTTCTACGCCGGCGTTGTTGGCGATCTGGCGCAGGGGCTCTTCGAGCGCCTTCTTGATGATCTCGACGCCCATGGCCTGGTCGCCGCTCAGCTTGAGGGTGGCCAGCTTGGCCAGGGCGCGCAGCAGGGCGACGCCGCCGCCGGCGACGATCCCGTCTTCCACGGCCGCCTTGGTGGCGTGCATGGCGTCTTCAACGCGGGCCTTCTTCTCCTTCATTTCGGTCTCGGAGGCGGCACCCACCTTGATCACCGCGACCCCGCCGACCAGCTTGGCCAGACGTTCCTGGAGCTTCTCCTTGTCGTAGTCGCTGGTGGAGATCTCCACCTGGCTGCGGATCTGCTTGACCCGGCCCTGGATCGCCTGGGTGGTGCCGGCGCCCTCGATGATCGTGGTGTTTTCCTTGTCGATGGTCACCTTCTTGGCGGTGCCCAGGTCCTCGATCTTCAGGTTCTCGAGCTTGAGGCCCAGATCCTCGGTGATGGCCTTGCCGCCGGTCAGGATGGCGATGTCTTCCAGCATGGCCTTGCGGCGGTCGCCGAAGCCGGGGGCCTTGACCGCGGCGATGTTCAGGGTGCCGCGGATCTTGTTGACCACCAGGGTGGCCAGCGCCTCGCCGTCAACGTCCTCGGCGATGATCAGCAGGGGGCGGCGGCTGTTGACGACCTGCTCCAGGAGGGGCAGGAGATCGCGCATGTTGGAGATCTTCTTCTCGTAGATCAGGACGAGGGGGCTCTCCAGCTCGACCTTCATCTGGTCGGGGTTGGTGACGAAGTAGGGGCTGAGG
>JARLGP010000105.1 GCA_031292735.1 Holophaga sp. | reverse complement strand
TGGCCCTGGCCCGCGAGGCCGGGGCGGGCTGGGTCCAGCCCTACCTGCCGGCCCCGGAGCGGGCCCGGGCCGTGGCGCTGCTGCACGGGGACGGCCGGCGGGTGCTGCTGCCCTGGCCGGACGAGCCGGACCAGCTGGCGCCCGCCGCCGACCTCTACCTGTGGGAGACCAGCCCCAGGGCCACCGGACTGCTGGGCGGCTCCGGCCTGGGCCACCCCATGGCCTTTCCCCCGCCCGGCCCGTTCCTTTTGGGCGGAGGCCTGCAGGGCCCGGTCCTGGGCTCCCGCCTGGCCCTGATGCCGGCCGAGGCGCGCGGCCGGTGCCGGGGCTTCGACGCCGCCAGCCGGCTGGAAAGCGCCCCCGGCCGCAAGGACCCCGCCCGGGTGGCCGCCTTTGTCCACAACGCACACGAACTGGAGTAGACCTTGAACACCCCCACTGAATTCCAACTGCCCAGCCGATACGGGGCCCAGGCTTTGGGCGGCTGCTACGCCCCGGAAACCCTCATGCAGCCGCTGCTGGAGCTGGAGGCCGCGTTCGTGGCCGCCCTGGTCGACCCGGCCTTCATGGCCGAGCTGAAGCGCGAACTGCGCCAGTTCGTGGGCCGGCCCACGCCGCTCACCCCGGCCCCGCGGCTGGCCCGGGAGTCCGGGCTGAAGGAGCTCTGGCTCAAGCGGGAGGACCTGGCCCACACCGGCGCGCACAAGATCAACAACGCGCTGGCCCAGGCCCTGCTGGCCCGGCGCATGGGCAAGCGGGAGATCATCGCCGAGACCGGGGCGGGCCAGCACGGCGTGGCCACCGCCGCCGCCTGCGCCCGGCTCGGGCTGGACTGCACGGTCTACATAGGCAGCGTGGACATGGCGCGCCAGGCCCCCAACGTGGCGCGCATGCGCCTGTTCGGCGCCAAGGTGGTGCCGGTGGAGGCCGGCCAGCGCACCCTGAAGGAGGCGGTGAACGAGGCCCTGCGGGCCTGGGCCGCCCGCTGCGAAAAGGCCCACTACATCCTGGGCTCGGCCCTGGGGCCGCACCCGTTCCCGCTCATGGTGCGCACCTTCCAGTCGGTCATCGGCGAGGAGGCCCGGGCCCAGGTGCTGGAAGCCCACGGCGCCCTGCCCGATGCGGTGGTGGCCTGCGCCGGAGGCGGCAGCAACGGGCTGGGCCTGATGATCCCGTTCCAGCACGACCCGGTGCGGCTGGTGGCGGTGGAGGCCGGCGGCCACGGCCAGGCCCTGGGCGAGCACGCCGCCCGCACCTTCGGCGCGGGGATCGGGGTGCTGCACGGCTGCCGCAGCCTGCTGCTGCAGGACGAGAACGGCTGGACCGCCGACACCGCCAGCATCAGCGCCGGGCTGGACTATCCGTCCCTGGGCCCGGAGCTGGCCGCGCTGGTGCTGGCGGGCCGGGTGGAAGGCCGGCGCGCCTCGGACCGGGAGGCCCTGGAAGCGGCGGAGCGCCTGGCCCGCACCGAGGGCATCCTGCCGGCCCTGGAATCCAGCCACGCCCTGGCCCACCTGCGGGCGCTGGCCCAGAGCGGCGCCGGCACCGTGCTGCTCGGGCTGTCCGGCCGGGGCGACAAGGACCTCGCCACCTTCCAATCCAACCTGGAGCTTTGACATGGAACCGATCCTGCCCTTCATCACCGCCGGCGACCCCGACCTCGCCGGGCTCCCCGCGCTGCTGGCGGAGTTCTCCGCCCTGGGGGTGCGCACCCTCGAGCTGGGCCTGCCCCATTCCGATCCGGTGGCCGACGGCCCCGTGCTGCAGGCCGCGGCCCAGCGCGCCCTGGCGGGCGGCGCCTCGCCCCGGCGGGTGCTGGAGACCCTGGCCCAGTTCGGGCCGAGCCCCGACCTGGTGCTGTTCACCTACTTCAATCCCCTGCTGCAGCTGGGCGGCGACCTGCTGCCGCTGCTGCGCCCCACTCCGGTGAAGGCGCTGCTGGTGGTGGACCTGCCCCCCGGGGAGGAACCGGCCTGGGAGGCCGCCCTGCGCCAGGCCGGCTACCCCATCGTGCCGCTGCTGAGCCCCACCACCCCGCCGGAGCGGGCGCGGCTGCTGCTGGCGGCCCGCCCCGATCCGGGCCCCGGAGCCCCCTTCGCCCAGCGCTTCGCCTACGTGGTGGCGCGCATGGGCGTCACCGGCGACGGCCAGGCCACCGACCTGGGCCCGGTGCAGACCCGCATCCAGGCGTTGCGCGGCCTTTCCGACCGGCCCCTGGCCGTGGGCTTCGGGCTGGACCATCCGGACCTGCTGGCGCGGGTGCGGGCCATGGGGGCCACCCCGGTGGTCGGCTCGGCGCTGGTGCAGGCGCTGCACCGGGGCCAGTCGCTGGCCGGGTTCCTGGGGCCGCGCCTGGGCGGGCGGCCTTGACTTTGCCAGGAACCCAAGCAAGATCAGGAACGAACTCTTGTGCAGGAGGCGCGGACATGGCGAATTCCATACGGTGGCTGGGAACTTCCCTCGTCCTGGCTCTGCTTTGCGCCGTTCCGGCCAGCGCCCAGCAACAGGGCCGGTGGGACCACACCCGTCCCCAGCGGGCCCAGGTGAACAAGCGCCCCGCCAACCAGCTCAAGCGCGCCGACCCGGCGGTGAAGAGCGGCACCCTGCAGATGCAGGAAGAGGCCCGACAGCGCCAGCAGGACGCGCAGCAGGCCACGCAACCGACCGCGAAACCGAACGCGCAACCGACCGCGAAACCGACCCCGGAGCGCAAGCCGGCTCCCCAGCCCCAGGTCAAGCGCTAGAAAATCATCTCCAGCAGCTGCAGCAGTTCCCGGGGGTCGCCGGATTTGACCAGGTGATGGTCGAATCCGGCGGCCTTGGTTTCGGCGAAATCGGTCTCGCCGCTGAACCCGGTGAGGGCCACCAGCCGGATGGCCTCGCCCAGCTCCGCCCGGATCCGTGTGGCCACCTCCAGGCCGCCCATGCCCGGCATGCCCAGGTCGATGAGGGCGATGTCGGGCCGCTGGGCCAGGGCCAGTTCGATCCCCTTGGCCCCGGAGGCGGCCGCGGTCACCTGGTAGTCCAGGGAATGCAGCAGCAGCTCCAGGGTCTGGCGCACGTTGCGGTCGTCGTCGACGACCAGCACCTGCCTGCGGGCCCTGGTGGGCTCCGCCGCCGGGGCAGGGGCAGGGGCAGGGCTGAGGGCCGGCAGGGTGAGCACGAACTCGCTGCCCTTGCCGGGGCCGTCGCTGGTGGCCGCCAGGGCGCCCCCGTGCAGCTGGGCCAGGCGCTGGACCAGGGTCAGGCCGATGCCCAGCCCGCCGCCGCGCCGGTCGGTGCTCGGGTTGGCCTGGTAGAACAGGTCGAAGATGTGCTCGATCACCTCCGGCGTCATGCCGATGCCGTCGTCCCGGACCCGCAGCACCGCCTCGGCGCCCTCCCACGCCGCCAGGACCTGGATCCGGCCCCCGGCGGGCGTGTACTTGCAGGCGTTGTTCAGGAGGTTGCAGAGCATCTGCTCCAGGCGCACCGGGTCGGCCTCCAGTTCCGGCGCCGGATCGGGCAGCTCGACGGCGAGCTGGTAGCCGCCGGCCTCGATGAGCGCCTTGCTGGCTTCCAGCGCATGGGCCACCACCTGGCCGAGCGCCACCCGCTCCTTGCGCAGTTCCACCCGGCCGCGCTCGATCCGGGAGACATCCAGGAGGTCGTCCACCAGCCGGGCCATGTGCGCGGCCTGCCGGGCGATCATGGCGTAGAGCTGCATCAGCTCGGGATCCTCGGTGGCCCGCTGGGTGAGCAGGAAGGCGCCGGTGCGGATCGGGGCGAGGGGGTTGCGCAGTTCGTGGGCCAGGGTGGCCAGGAACTCGTCCTTGCGCTGGTTGGCCTGGCGCAGGCTCGCCTCGGCCCGCTTGCGCTCGGTGATGTCCTGGATGTGGGTCACCAGGTACAGCGGCCGGCCCTCGGCATCGTTGACGCAGGCGGTGCACATGTCGCCCCAGATGAGGGCGCCGTCCCGGCGCAGATAGCGCTTCTCCATGCGGAACCAGGACGCCTGGCCCCGGGCGATCCGCTGGAGCCCGTCCCGGGTCTGGGCCTGGTCCTCGGGATGGGTGATGTCCCACACCGTGCTCCCGGCCAATGCGATGTCGCTGGTTCCCAGCATCTGCCCCAGGGCCGGGTTCGCCCGCAGGATCCGTCCGTCCGGGGTGATCAGGGCCATGGGGACGCCGCCCCGCTCGAAGACCGTGCGGAACCGCTCTTCGCTTTCGCGCATGATCCGTTCCGCTTCCCGCTTGCCGCTGACCTCGTGGAACACCAGCACCATTCCGGACACCTGGCCGGCGCCGTCCACGATGGGCGCCGCGCTGTCCTCGATGGGCAGGAACCGGCCGTCCCTGGCCACCAGGGCGGTGTGGTTGGCCAGGCCCGCCACCGCCCCCTCGCGCAGCACCCGCTCGCAGGGATTGGGCGCCGGCTCACGGGTCTGTTCGTTGATGAGCGGGAACACCGCTTCCAGGGGCTGGCCCGCCGCCGCCTCCGCCTGCCACCCGGTCAGGCGCTCCGCCACCGGGTTCAGGAAGGTCACCGCGCCGGACCGGTCGGTGGCGATGACTGCGTCGCCGATGCTGCGCAGGGTCACCTGCAGCCACTGGCGCTGGCTTTCCAGGGCCTGCTCGAAGGCGTCGCGCTGCCGGAAGTGCCGCTGCAGCTGGACCAGCAGCGCCAGCGCCAGGCCCAGCGACAGCAGGCCGAACACCGCTCCGGAAAGGATGACGGTGCGGTAGCCGCGCCGGGAGGTGCGTTCCCGGTCGGCCAGCAGGGCCCGCTCGTCGTGGTCCATCGCTGCGATCTGGGCCCGGATCGAATCCATGATGGACCTGCCCAGGTGGGTGAGCACCATCTGCCGTGCGGCGGGGGGATCCCGCCGCTGGAGGGCGATGGTCTGTTCCAGCTCCCGGCTCTTGGCCCCGATGAGGGCCTCCAGCGCCGCCACCTGCGCCTGCTGGGGAGGCGCCCCTTCCCGCAGCCGCCGAAGCTGCGCCTGGGCCCGGTCCAGCCCTGCGTGGTAGGGCTCCAGGTAGCGCTCGTCGCCGGTCAGGAGGAACCCCCGCTGCCCGGTCTCGGCGTCGGTGATGGCGCCCAGGGCGCCCTGGAACGCTTCCAGTTCCTGGTGGGCGCGGACCACCAGGGCGGTGTCCTCCCTGAGCTGGCGGGTGTTCTGGTAGGCCAGCAGACCGCTGATCAGCAGGACGGAGATCAGGGCTCCCAGCCCAAGCAAGAGATTCCTGATGGATAGGGTCATATCCCGCCTGGGGCGAAAGAAACTCCGGGTGATTTCATGGTTTAAACCATTATAATCAGAACCCGGAGTTCAACCCCTCAATCCTTCATCCCTTGCTGGCTTAGGCTACTGATAGATTCCACAGCCGATGATCAGGTGGTCCTTGAGCTGCACGAAGGAAGCCTTGGTCATGACCTTGTTGCCGGCGGCCGGGTTCAGTTCCTTGTAGACGATCCAGCCACTGCCCTTCTGCTGCACCAGCCGGGTCCAGTCCTGCACCCAGGGCTTGCCGTCGGGATCCTTGGACTCCCAGCGGTTCTTGCCCATCAACTCCAGCCGCACGCCATGGGCCACGACCGTGCCCTTCTCGTCGTAGACGAAGATGTAGAGGTCCTTCTTGGTGCCCGCCTGGAAGTGGAAGCGGCCCTTGGGCGAAGCCACTTCGGAGACCAGCTTTTCGCGCCCGTTCTGGGCGAGGAAGTCGACCGCCTGGGTAACCAGGGCCTTGGCGTCGTCGCGGGTGGCCTGGGCGAAGGCCGGCAAGGCCAGGGCGACGAGGACCGGGATGGCGAGGAAGTTTCGCATGCATGTCTCCTTGAGAAAAGGGCGGTTGGAATGCCTGGGCCACCCACGGCGGGCGGCTTCAGTCGGTGCGGAACTGCGAGACCAGGGTGTTCAGGTTCTCCGCCAGGGCGGCCAGTTCGTTCACCGTCCGGGTGGTTTCATGGATGGTGGCGGCCATCTGCTCGGTGGCGCTGGCGTTCCCTTCGGCGATGCTGGTCAGGTTGCCCATGGCCCCGACGATGCCCTTGGTGGCTTCGCTCTGGGTCCGGCTTTCCTGTCCCACGGCCCGCATCTGCCGGTTGCTGTCCAGGATCGCCGCCTGGATGTGCTTCAGGGCCTTGTTCGCGGCGTCCACGGTGGTGGTTCCGGTCTGGATGCTTTGCCCGCTGGTGCGGATCAGCGTTTCGATCTCCTTGGCGGCCTTGGCGCTCCGTTCGGCCAGCTTGCGCACCTCCTCGGCCACCACCGCGAAGCCCCGGCCCTGCTCGCCGGCCTTGGCGGCCTCGATGGCCGCGTTCAGCGACAGCAGGTTGGTCTGGTTGGCGATTTCCGTGATGACGGTGAGGATGTCGCTGATCCGCGCGGCATTCTGGCTGATGGCCTGCATGCCGTCCACCGAGGCGGCCAGCGCGGTCTCGCCTTTGCCCGCCGCCTCCTGGGCGTGGTCGAAGCCCTCGAGGGCGGCGGCCACGTGCTGGTGGTTCACCTGGAGCGAACCGGTGACCGTCTGGAGGGTCTCGGTGGTCTGGGCGACGCTGGATTTCTGCGCCTCCGCACTGTGGGCGATGGCGTCGGCGGCCGAGGTCATCTGGTTCATGCCGGCCGCGATCTGGGTGGTGCCGGAAGCGATGTTGGCGGCGATGGCGACGGTCTCCAGCACCAGCGACTGGATGTGGCCCACGAACAGGTTGAAGTGGGTGGCCAGGTGGGCGATCTCGTCATCCCCCTTGACCTCCAGCCGGGCCCTCAGGTCGCCGTGGCCGCTCGATATTTCCTTCATCCGCTCCTGGAACGCTTCCAGGGGCCGGCTCAGGGTTCCGGCCATCCAGCGGGCGCCCAGGAACCCCAGGGCCAGGATCAGGACGCCCGCCAGGGCCATGCCGCCGATCTTTCGCACGATCGCCGCCTTCATGCGGGTCTCGCTGAGCCCCAGGATGAAGAAGGCCTTCTTGTCGCCGGCTTCCACGGGGATGGCCAGGCCCTGGTATCCGGAGCCCGCGAAGGTGCGGATCTCGCCCTTCTTTTCCGGGGGGCGGGTGGCCAGCACCTTGGCGAACCCGAGCGTGTCCAGCTCCGCCGCTCCGGCGGCCTTCTTCTGGGCGATGGCCCGCAGGGCCCGGCTGGCGGGATCCAGCACGACGATGGCGGCGATGCTCAGCTCCTGGTCGGACCCCAGCAGCTGGTCGAACTGCTGGTCCAGCAGGCTGGCATCCTCGAACTGCACCGCGGCCTTGGTGGACTCCGCGTAGAGGGCCGCCAGGATGGCGCCCTTGGACTGCAGCGCCCGCTGGCCGGAGTCGTTCAACATCCAGCCGGATACCGCGACCAGGACCAGGGTCACCAGGACGGTCTGCAGGAAGTTGGTCAGTGTGAGCTTCTTGCGGATACTGAGGGTGTTCCAGTTTGGCATGGGGTTCCCGGAAAAAGAGTGGGCTGGGGCCTGGGGGGCAAGGCCATTACCCGAAAATAAAAAGGCGCAACAAACCATCCCTGTGGAGGGATCAGGTTTATTGCGCCTTCAACTCACAGGCCATATGGAAGATATTCCTGCGCGCCAAGACGGCCTGCCTTTAAGAGCAGATCAATTTGCGGATGTAGTTTGGGGCCATTTCGGTTGTTGTCAAGCGCAATGAAAAAAATCTGTGCAACTTCCTGGTGCCGTGGAAACCCGCTGGAATGCCCCACGGCAAATGATCGCTTGGCCGCGGACCTGGAGCTGCCGGAAGATGGGGGCATGATCCTCGTCATCTCCCCCGCCAAGACCCAGGACTTCGCCACCCCGCCGCACACCGCCGTCTTCACCCAGCCCGGCTTCCTCACCGAGTCGGCCCGGCTGGTGAAGCTGCTGCGGGCCTTGAGCCTCGACCAGCTGGCCCGGCTCATGGGCATCTCCGAGCCGCTGGCGGTGCTCAACGCCGCGCGCTTCCAGGACTGGAAGACCCCCTTCACGCCGGACAACGCCAAACAGGCGGTGCTGGCCTTCAATGGCGACGTGTACGGGGGCCTGGATGCGCCCAGCCTGGGGCAGGGGGACCTGGACTTCGCCCAGGACCACCTGCGCATCCTCTCCGGCCTGTACGGCTGCCTGCGCCCCCTGGACCTGATCCGGCCGTACCGGCTGGAGATGAAGATCCGCCTGGCCAACGCCCGGGGCGCCGACCTGTACGCGTTCTGGGGCGACCGCCTCACCCGCGCGCTGAAGGCCGCGCTGGGTTCCGATCCCGTGCTGGTGAACCTGGCCTCGGCGGACTATTTCAAGGCCCTGGACCCCGGGACGGCGGCCAGCCGGGTGGTCACCCCGGTGTTCGAGGACTGGAGCCGCGGCGCCTTCCGGGTGGTGGGGTTCCACGCCAAGCGGGCCCGGGGGCTCATGTGCCGCTACGCCATCCGCCAGCGGCTGGACCGGCCGGAGGCCCTGCAGGGCTTCGCGGAGGAGCGCTACCGCTTCGACCCCGGGGCCTCCAAGGGCGACCGCTGGGTGTTCCGCCGCCAGGGATAGGCTACTGGGGCTGCAGCAGCATCGCGCTCAGCTCGGTGCCGGCCTGCTCCAGCTGGGCCGTCACCCAGGCACCGCGCGGGTCGGAGGGCAAGGGCAGGGCCGCCGCCTCCAGTCCGGCCCGGGGCCCGGCCAGGCTGGCGGGGTCGGCCCCTTCCACCACCGCGGCCAGGGCTTCCAGGGCCGCTCCGGCTGCCTGGGCCATGGGCGCCAGCTCCGGCATGGGCGGGGCGCCCGGGCTGAAGTGCACCAGACCCACGCTGAGCCCGCGGGTGATGCGCTGGTTGTGGTTGGCCAGGGCGGCGGCGCGCTCGATGCCTTCCTGGCGGATCTTGGGGTCGCCGGCCATGCGGTTCAGGGAGGAGAACACCAGGCTGTTGGCGCGCTGGGCCTTGCGCTTGAGCCGGGTCACCGACGCCGGGGTGACCTCCGCCGCCCCGGCCAGCCCCTGGCACAGCCGCTCCAGGAACACCCGGTTGGCCCGGATGGCGGTGGCCAGCAGCGGCGGGAAGCGGTCCCGTTCCCACACCGGCCAGAAGCTCAGGGCCGCCAGCAGGGCCAGGAGGCAGCCCGCCAGGGTCAGGCCCAGGCGCTGCAGGGTGAGGGCCGCGGTGACCGGGCCCGCGGCCTGGAACTGCAGCACCACCAGCAGGGTGATGTAGAACACCCCGGTCGCGTAGTTGCGCTTGATGTGGTAGGTGAACGCCCAGCAGGCCGCTGCGGTGGCCGCCAGCAGGGGCCAGGGCGGCAGCCGCAGCCACAGCAGCAGGCTGCCGGCCAGGACCCCGGCCAGGGTGCCCAGGGCCCGCTGGGTGGCCCGGGCCCGGGTGGCGCCGTAGTCGGGCTGCAGCACCACCATGGCCCCCAACGGGATCCAGTAGCCGTGCGGCAGGTGCCAGAATCGGAAGGCGGCGGTGCCCGCCATCATGATGGCCGCCAGCCGGAAGGTGTAGCGCACCAGGGCCGGATCGATGCGCAGGCTGAAGTTGAGCGCGGCCGCCAGGGGGCGCAGGGTCCAGGTCTCCAGGTCGAACAGTTCGAACGAGATCGGGCCGCGCTCCTGGGCCCGCTCCATGGCCGCCCGGAGCGCCGCGCGCATGCGCGGCAGGTGCTGCCGGATGGCCTCGAGCACTTCCGCCAGGTGGGCGCCTTCGGGGGAGTCGCCCAGCTTGGCGGCGGTGCGGGTGCGGAGCAGTTCCAGCAGGCCGGCCAGCCGCAGCAGCCGCACCTCGAACCGGGCCAGGTGGCCGGCCTGGTGCGAAACCACCGCCAGGGCCAGGGACCGGCAGGTGTTGACCAGGGAGGACAAGGTCGAGCGGAAGGCCGCCGCCAGGGGGCCGGGCCCCGGCGGCGCCATGAGCCGCTCCAGGCTGGGGGTGAGCGCGGTGAGGTGGTTGGCCAGTTCCGCGGCGGCCTGGTTCAGTCCCTCCAGCTCGTGGATCAGCGGACGGATGGTCCGGGTCGGCACCCCGGCCAGCACCTGGGCGGCATGGTCCAGGGCGGCGCGCAGGTTGTGTTCGCAGGCCACCATCTGTTCCTGGCGGCGGAACGCGGCCGTGTTGTCCACCGGCGGCATGGCCGCGGCCAGCTCGGCCAGCGCGGTCCAGCTGCCGGCCACGGCGCGCCGCAGCGGGTGCTGGGCCAGGAACGGCCAGAACGCCGCATGGTACAGGATGCCCGCCAGGGCCCCGGCCGCGGTGGCCTGGACGGCCAGGAACGGGGTGGCTTCAATCCGGGGCGAGGCCAGGGCGATGAAGAACAGCAGGGCCGCCGAGGCGGCCACGGCCGGCCCGTACTCGCCCAGGCCGTGGCGCCAGGCGCCCGCCCCCAGGCCGATCAGACCGGTGGCCAGCACCGCCAGGGCCAGGCTGGGCGCGGCCACCGCCCCCAGCCAGGCGGAGCCGGTGAACACCAGGCCGATGCCCAGCAGCAGCCCCAGGCGCAGGGCATAGGCGCCGCGCACGTCCATCCCGCTGATGGCGTGGCCGGCGAAGGCGGCCAGCACCGCCTGGGTGCCGGTGATCAGGCCCATGAAGGCCAGCACCAGGGGCACCATGAACGCCGCCGTGGAGCGCAGCGCCCGGCTGGCGGTGGGATCCACCAGCTCGCGCACCGCCAGCCGCCCCAGCATGCGCGGCACCCAGCGTACCGGCGCGTCCATGGACGGCCTCAAGGGCGCCGCGGGCGGTCCTTCACAGGGCCTTCCCGTGGTGGAGGGTCAGGTAGCGTCGGATCAGTTCATTGGTGGAGCTGTCGTGCTCGGCCGGGGCCGGGGTGCGGGATTCCAGCTCGGGGAGGATCTTCCCGGCCAGGGCCTTGCCCAGTTCCACCCCCCACTGGTCGAAGGAGTCCAGGCGCAGGATGGCGCCCTGGGCGAACACGTTGTGCTCGTACAGGGCCACCAGCCGGCCCAGGGCCGCCGGCGTGAGCCGTTCCAGCAGGAGCATGCTGGACGGGCGGTTGCCCGGGAAGGTGCGGTGCGGCACCAGCCAGGCGGGAACGCCCTCGGCCTGCACCTCGTGGCCGGTCTTGCCGAAGGCCAGGGCCTCCGCCTGGGCGAACACGTTGGCCATCAGCACGTCGTGGTGGCGGCCCAGGGGGTTCAGCGGCTGGGCGAAGGCGATGAAGTCGCAGGGGACCATCCGGGTGCCCTGGTGCAGCAGCTGGTAGAAGGAATGCTGGCCGTTGGTGCCGGGTTCCCCCCAGTAGATCGCCCCGGTCTGGTAGGCCGCCTCGGAGCCGTCCAGGGTGACCCGCTTGCCGTTGCTTTCCATGGTGAGCTGCTGCAGGTAGGCGGGGAAGCGCTTGAGATACTGCTCGTAGGGCAGCACCGCCACGCTCTGGGCGCCGAGGAAGTTGCTGTACCAGATGCACAGCAGGGCCATGAGCACCGGCAGGTTGTGCTCGAACGGGGCGGTGCGGAAATGCTCGTCCATCTCGTGGAAGCCGCCCAGCATGGCGCGGAAATGGTCGGGGCCGATGGCGATCATGGTGGACAGGCCGATGGCCGAGGTCATGGAGTAGCGTCCGCCCACCCAGTCCCAGAACCCGAACATGTTGGCGGGATCGATGCCGAACGCGGCCACCGCCTCGGTGTTGGTGGAGACCGCCACGAAGTGGCGGGCCACCGCGGCCGGATCCTTCAGCCGGGCCAGCGCCCAGTCCCGGGCGGTGCCGGCGTTGGTCATGGTCTCCAGGGTGGTGAAGGTCTTGGAGGAGACGATGAACAGGGTCTCTTCCGGATCCAGGTCCCAGGTGGCCTCCACGAAGTCGGTGCCGTCGATGTTGGAGACGAAACGGAAGGTCAGGTCACGCTGGCTGTAGTGGCGCAGGGCCTCGAAGGCCATGACCGGGCCCAGGTCGGAGCCGCCGATGCCGATGTTGACGATGTTGCGCACCGGCTTGCCGGTGTGCCCCAGCCAGGCCCCGGCGCGCACCTGGCGGGCGAACCGGTCCATCCGGTCCAGCACCGCGTGCACCTGGGCCACCACGTCCACCCCGTCCACGGTGATGACCTGGCCCCTGGGCGCGCGCAGGGCCACGTGCAGCACCGCCCGGTTCTCGGTGAGGTTGATCCGCTGGCCCTGGAACATGGCCTCGATCCTGGCGCGCAGGCCGGATTCCTCCGCCAGCCGCAGCAGCAGGGCCAGGGTCTCGTCGTTGACCAGATGCTTGGAATAGTCGAGATGGATGCCGGCGGCCGAAGCGGTCAGGCGCTCCCCGCGCTTGGGGTCGTCGGCGAACAGCTTGCGCAGCTGCAGGTTCCGCGCCCTGGGCAGGTGGGCTTCGAGTGCCTGCCAAGCCGCGAGCTGGGTAAGGGGGGTGAGGCTGCTGGTCATGTTGCGATCCTATCGGTACATTTCAGCAGAACCGGCGGCTTCGTGCCGAATTTTTCGTCGCCGCCCCGGGGCCGTCGGTCCTGGAAGCGCCATGGCGAGCTTCGGCAAAAGTCAGCCACAGGAAAGCCGGGGAAATCCGGATCGGCTGGAATGGGTTGGGTTGTCTTTTTTTTGCCAATCCAACCTATACTCGGAGCACTTCTGGAGCGGCCATGGCAGGCTTGACCCTCAACAAGGTCTCCAAACAATTGGGCGGGGCCACGATCATCGAGGACCTCGACCTGGAGATCCGCGACCGGGAGTTCATGGTGCTGGTGGGGCCGTCGGGCTGCGGGAAATCCACGATCCTGAGGCTGATCGCCGGGCTTGAGCCGGTTTCCGGCGGAACCATCGCGATCCGGGACACCGTGGTCAACGGGATGCCGCCCCAGGCCCGGGACGTGGCGATGGTCTTCCAGAGCTACGCGCTGTTCCCGCACCTGACGGTCCGCCAGAATCTCGAGTTCGGCCTGAAGATCCGCAGGACCCCCAAGGCTGAAAGGGGGCGGCTGGTGGCCGAGGCGGCCGGGATCCTGGGCCTGGACGCGCTGCTCGGGCGCAAGCCCGGGGACCTCTCCGGCGGGGAACGCCAGCGGGTGGCGCTCGGGCGGGCCATGATCCGGAAGCCTTCGGTGTTCCTGTTCGACGAACCCCTGTCCAACCTGGACGCCCGGCTGCGGGTGCGGATGCGCGCCGAGATCAAGCAGCTCCAGGCCCGGCTGGAGACCACCTCGCTGTATGTGACCCATGACCAGGTGGAGGCCATGACCATGGGCCACCGGATCGCGGTGCTGGACCGCGGCCGGCTGCAGCAGGTGGGCACCCCGCTGGAGGTGTACGAGCACCCGGCCAACGTGTTCGTGGCCGGTTTCCTCGGGGCGCCGCCCATGAACCTGCTGGCCGCGACCCTCAGCGGGGACGGAACCACCATCGCGGGCTCCGGCTGGACGATCCCCGCGCCGGAGTTCTGCCGCGCCGCGGCCGGGTCCGGAGGGCGGAGCATCGTGGCCGGGATCCGTCCGGAAGCGGTGTTCGGGCCGGGCAGGACCGCCCCGGCGGAGGCGGTGCGCCTGGAAGCCACGGCCGAGATGGTCGAGACCTTGGGGGACGAAGTGATCGTCTACGGCGGGGTGGGCGGCGACACCTGGGTGTTCAAGGCCGGTGCCCATTCGGCGCCGGAGCCGGGCGCCCGGATCGATCTCCGCTTCGCGCTGGATTCGCTGCACCTGTTCGACCGGGAAACGGGACGGCGATGGACGCCGGACGGAACCCGGGGGAACCCGGGATGAGCTGGCGCGGGGCCATGAGGTCCGCCATCCTGGCCCTGGTGGCGCTGGCCGGGCCCGCCTTGCCGGCCGGCGCCGGACTCGGCGGCACGGTGACGGTGCTGGGGGTCTGGGGCGGCCAGGAACTGGACGCCTTCCATGAGATGGTCAAGCCGTTCGAAGCCCAGACCGGGGTGCGGGTGGCCTTCGCCGGCACCCGCGATCTCGATGCGGTGTTGACCACCCGGGTCGCGGCGGGCAACCTGCCGGACCTTGCCGTCCTGCCCGGTCCGGCCAAGCTGGCCGAGCTGGCGGCCCAAGGCAAGCTGGTGGACCTGGCCACGGTCCTGGACATGACGGAGCTCAGGGCCGCCTACGGCCCGGACTGGATCGCGCTCGGCAGCGCCAACCACCACCTGCTCGGCATCTTCGCCAAGGCGGCCCTCAAGGGGCTGGTCTGGTATCGTCCCCAGGCGCTGAAGGATGCCCATGTCCAGGTTCCGGAAAGCCTCGATCAGCTCATGGGGGAATCCGGAAGCCTTGCGGCCCGCGGCACCACCCCCTGGGCCATGGGGCTGGAAAGCGGTTCCACCAGCGGCTGGGCCGGCGCCGACTGGCTGGAAACCCTGTTCCTGCGCATGTACGGGCCCGAGGTCTACACGGACTGGTACCAGGGCCGGCTGGCCTGGACCTCCAGCGAGATGCGGGCAGCATGGCAGGCCTGGGGCCGGATCGCCGGCGACCCGGCGATGGTGTACGGCGGCAGCCCCTATGTGCTTTCCACCGCTTTCGGCCACGCCTTCGCCCCCGTGTTCCAGGACCCGCCCCGGGCCCTGTTGCATTTCCAGGGCTCCTTCATCCAGGCCTTCATCCGCAAGCAGTTCCCGAAGCTCATACCGGGCGAGGACTTCGACTTCTTCCCGTTCCCCGCCATCCGGCCGGAGTTCGCCCGGGCCGTGGTGGTCGCCGGAGACCTGCTCGCCATGTTCAGACGAACGCCGCAATCCGAAGCCTTCGTCCGGTACCTGGCCTCGGCGCCGGCCCAGGCCTTCTGGGCCAGGACGGCCAGCGGGCTTTCCGCCAACCGCAACGTGCCCCTGGACCTCTACCCGGATCCGGTCAGCCGGAAGGCCGCGGCGGTCCTGACCCAGGCCCAGGGCGCGGTGTTCGGCGCCGGGGACATGATGCCAAGCGAGATGAGCCGCGCATTCTGGTCGGCCTGCATGAGCTTCGTCGCCAACCCGGCGGACCTGGACGCGATCCTGGCCGCGCTGGAAACGGTCCGCAAGGACGCCTACCAGCTTCCCGGGAACTAGGATGAACGGGGCGGGCGCACTCTGGGGTCTCGTTGCGGTCGTGGGAGTGCCCCTGCTGTCCTGCGGCTACGCCCTGGCGGCCGAAGCCTTCCTGGCCCGGCTGGGGGTGGGCCAAAGGGACGTCTGGCGGCCCTGGCTGTGGCTGGCGCCCGCCGCGCTGCTGCTGGGGGGACTCCTGGTCTATCCCGTGCTCCGCACGGTGGCGCTGAGCTTCATGGACGCCGGCGGCACCGGTTTCGCGGGATTCAGGAACTACCTCCATGTCTTCGGTGACCGGAGCATGCTGCTGGTGCTCCGGAACAACCTGCGCTGGCTCCTGGTGTTCCCGGTGGGGGCCGGCGTGGCCGGCCTGGCCATCGCGGTGCTGGCCGACCGGATGCCCTACGAGAAGGTGCTGAAATCGGTGGTCTTCATGCCGGCGGCCATCTCCCTGGCCGTGGCCGGCGTCCTTTGGCGGTTCATGTATCAATATCAGCCGGCTGGGATGGCCCAGACCGGCAGCGTGAACGCGCTGCTTTGCTGGATGGACCCCGGCTTCACGCCCCGCGCCTGGCTGTTCGACCCGGCCCTGAACAACGGGGCGCTCATCGCGGGAATGATCTGGATCCAGGCCGGGTATGCCATGGTGCTGTTCTCGGCCAGTCTCAAGAACATTCCCGAGCCGCTCCTCGAGGCCGCGAGGCTGGAGGGCGCCCATGGATTCCAGGTCTTCTTCAAGGTGGTGCTGCCCCTGATGAAGTCCACCGTGGTGGTGGTGCTCACCACCTATGTGGTCATCGCGCTCAAGGTGTTCGACTTCGTCTATGTCACCACCAGCGGCACCCTCGGCACCGACGTGATCGGCAACCGGATGTACAAAGAAATGTTCATCTACAACCACTACGAGCGGGCCAGCACGTTGGCGGTGGTCATGCTCCTGGCGATCCTTCCGGTGATGATCATGAATATCAGGAGCTTCGGGAAGCAGGGGAGATCGCCATGACGCCCGCTCCGTCCTTCCGCCCAGGCAGGCTGCGCGCGCTGGCGACGCGCGGGGCCACCCACCTGCTCCTCCTGGCTGTCCTGGCGCTGTGGCTGACGCCCATGGCCGGGCTCCTGGTGGCTTCGTTCCGCCCGGCGGACGTGGTGGCCACCACCGGCTGGTGGACGGCCTTTTCCACCCCGCTCCGGTTCACCCTGGAAAACTATTCGCATGTGCTGGCCCAGGGCGATCTGGCCAGGGCCTTCGGCAACAGCCTGGCGATCACCCTTCCGGCGACCGTCATGCCCATCCTGATGGCGGCTTTTGCCGCCTATGCGTTCGCCTGGATGCGGTTCCCCGGGCAGGGCGCGCTGTTCCTGGCCATCGCGGGGTTCCAGGTGGTGCCGCTCCAGGTCACCTTGATTCCCGTCCTGAAGCTGTTCATCGCGCTCCACCTCCAGGGGTCCTTCGCCGCCGTGTGGATCGCCCACACCGCCTACGCCCTGCCGCTGTCCATCTACCTCCTGCGGAACTACATGGGACGGCTCCCGGGCGAGATGCTGGAGGCGGCGGCCATGGAAGGCGCGAACCACGCCCAGATCTTCTTCCGCATCGTCCTGCCCACCTGCGCGCCGGCGCTGGCCTCCATCGCGATCTTCCAGTTCATGTGGATCTGGAACGACCTGCTGGTCGCCCTGATCTTCGTCGGCTCCTCGCCGGATGTCGCCCCGGTGACCGTGGTCATGGGCAGCATGGTGAACTCCCAGGGCGGCGACTGGGAGTACCTGACCGCCGCAGCCCTGGTTGCCATGCTGCTGCCCTTGGCGGTGTTCTTCTCGCTCCAGCGCTACTTCGTCAAGGGCATCGTCGCCGGCTCGGTCAAGGAATAGCGGGCCGGTGGCTCAGCAGCCCGGCAGGAACCGGCCCCAGCATCCGCCCGGGTCCCGGTCCTGGTCCAGCGGCCAGGCCTGCCGGCCGTTGACGAACACCGACGCGATCCCTTCGGCCGGCAGCCGCGGCTCCTCGTAGGTGGCGCGGTCCCGCACCCGGGCCGGATCGAACACCAGCAGGTCGGCGAAGCCGCCCTCCCGCACCTGGCCCCGGTCCTTCAGGCCGAACACCGTGGCGGGCAGCGAGGTCATCTTGCGCACCGCCTCCTGGATGGTGAACAGGCCCCGGTCCCGGGCGTACTCCCCCAGCACCCGGGCGAACGCGCCCCACAGCCGGGGGTGGGGGTGCTGGTCGTTGGGCAGGCCATCGGAGCCCACCATGCAGCGGTCCCAGGCCAGGAACCGGCTCACGTCCGCCTCGTCCATGTGGAAGTACACCGCCCCGGAGGGCTGCAGCCGGCGGATGGCCTCGGCCTGGGAGCAGCCCCAGTCCGCGGCGATCCGCTCCAGGGTGGCGCCGTTCACCTCCGGGTGGGGCAGGGACCAGGCCACCAGCACCTTGCGCGAGTGGCCCACGGAGACCGGGTCCAGCACGCTGGAACCGGCCGTGTAGGGATAAGTGTCGATGGCGAAGGGGATGCCGGCGCCTTCCCGCCGGTAGATCTCCATGAGTTCGGGGCTGCGTCCGCGGTTGGCCTCGCCGGCCACCTTCTGGTGGGAAAGCACCAGGAACGCCCCGGACCGGGCGGCGCACTGCAGCGCCTCCCGCACCGCCCCGGCGACGCCGTCGTACTCGTCCCGGATGTGCATGCACAGCCGGCCGCCGCCCGCGGCCGCGGCCTGGGCCAGGGCCACCACCTCGTCGGTGTCGGCCCCCCGGTTGGTGGGGTAGGACAGGCCGCAGCTCAGGCCCGACGCGCCGGCGTCCATGGCCGCCCGCACGTCCCGGGCCATGGCCCGGACCTGCTCCGGGGTGGCCGCCAGGGCGTAGTCGTCCAGGTTCTTCACCCGCAGGGTGCCGTGGCCCACCAGGGCCGCCACGTTCAGCGGCAGGGGCGCCTCCTGGAGCGCCCGCACGTACTGGGCGAACCCGTCGAACCGGAACCGCTCGCGCCCGCCCAGGAGGTTGAGCGGGGGCGGCGGATCCCCACCCAGGTGCAGGGGGGCCAGGCTGATGCCGCAGTTGCCCACCACCACGCTGGTGACCCCCTGGCTGAGCTTGGCCTCGCTGGTGGCCCACTGGAACACCGCCTGGTCGTCGTGGGTGTGCACGTCGATGAGCCCGGGCGCCACCATCAGGCCCGTGGCATCCAGGCTGGCGGCGGCCTCGGCCTCCTCCAGCGGGCCCACCGCCTTGACCCGGTCGCCCAGCACGCCCACATCCGCCCGCCGGGGCGGGGCGCCCGTGCCGTCCACCACCATGCCGTTGCGAATGATCAGGTCGAAGGCTGGCCGGCTTGCGATCATGATAGGTTCCCCCGTTTCGACTATCATGATACCGGTCCGAGAAGCGCTGCGAGACATCCCCTCCGTCCCAGGCTCGGACCCGGCTCCGGCCGGATCATGGTCAACGGCGCTTTTCCGACAACCTCCGCAGGAGCTTCCGTGAACACGACCACCAACCTTGACAACCGTATCGCCGATCCGGCCCTGGCCCCCTGGGGCCGGCGGGAGATCGCGATCGCCGAGATCGAGATGCCCGGCCTCATGGCCATCCGCGAGGAGTACGCCGCCGCCCAGCCGCTGCGCGGGGCGCGCATCGCCGGCTCCCTGCACATGACCATCCAGACCGCGGTGCTGATCGAGACCTTGAAGGCCCTGGGCGCCGAAGTGCGCTGGGCCTCCTGCAACATCTTCTCCACCCAGGACCACGCCGCGGCCGCCATCGCCGAGGGCGGCACCCCGGTGTTCGCCTACAAGGGCGAGAGCCTGACCGACTACTGGGCCTACACCCACGAGATCTTCGCCTTCAAGGAAGGCACCGCCAACCTGATCCTGGACGACGGCGGCGACGCCACCCTGCTGGTGCACCTGGGGGCCCGGGCCGAGCAGGACCGCACCCTGCTGGACCACCCGGGCAGCGAGGAGGAGACCGCCCTGTTCGGGGCCATCCGTGCCAAGCTGGCCCAGGATCCCGGCTGGTATTCCCGCCAGCTGGCCGCCATCAAGGGCGTTTCCGAGGAGACCACCACCGGGGTGCACCGGCTCTACCAGATGGCCGCCCGCGGCGAACTCAAGTTCCCCGCCATCAACGTCAACGATTCGGTGACCAAGTCCAAGTTCGACAACCTCTATGGTTGCCGGGAATCCCTGGTGGACGGCATCAAGCGGGCCACCGACGTGATGATCGCCGGCAAGGTGGCGGTGATCTGCGGCTACGGCGACGTGGGCAAGGGTTGCGCCCAGGCCATGCGGGCCCTGTCGGCCCAGGTGTGGGTGACCGAGGTCGACCCCATCTGCGCCCTGCAGGCGGCCATGGAGGGGTTCCGGGTGGTGACCATGGAATACGCCGCCGACAAGGGCGACATCTTCGTCACCTGCACCGGCAACCGCCACGTCATCGGCCATGACCACATGGCCGCCATGAAGAACCAGGCCATCGTCTGCAACATCGGCCACTTCGACAGCGAGATCGACATCGCTTCCCTGGAGCGCTACCCCTGGGAGGAGATCAAGCCCCAGGTGGACCACGTCATCTTCCCTGACGGCAAGCGTATCATCCTGCTGGCCAAGGGCCGGCTGGTGAACCTGGGCTGCGCCACCGGCCACCCCTCGTACGTGATGAGCTCCTCCTTCGCCAACCAGACCCTGGCGCAGATCGAGCTGTGGACCAACCCCGGCAAGTACCCCATCGGCGTCTACACCCTGCCCAAGCACCTGGACGAGCGGGTGGCGCGGCTGCAGCTCAAGAAGCTCAACGCCCAGCTTTCGGTGCTCACCCAGGAACAGGCCGACTACATCAGCGTGCCGGTGGAAGGCCCCTACAAGCCCGATTCCTACCGCTACTAGGTTGCCGAGGGCGCTCGAGCTGTTCTCCGGCCTGGGCGGCTGGAGCTATGCCCTGGGCGCCCGCGGGACCGTGCTGGCGGCCTACGACATCAGCCCCGCCGCCAACGCCACCTACCTGCTCAACCACGGCCGGGCGCCCCTGGCCCGGGAGATCGCCCGGGTCAAGCCGGCCGAGTTCCAGGCCCTGGGCGCCGACACCTGGCTGCTGAGTCCGCCCTGCCAGCCCTTCTGCCGCATGGGCAGGGGGCACGGGCTGGCGGACCCGCGCAGCCAGGCCTTCCTGCACCTGCTGGACGTGCTCCGGGAGGCGCCGCCCGAACGGCTGGCCCTGGAGAACGTGGTGGGGTTCCTGGGCTCCCCGGCCCACCAGTTGCTGGAAGCCCGGCTGGAGGAGCTGGGCTTCCACCACCTCAGCTACCAGCTCTGCCCCAGCAGCTTCGGCATGCCCAACCTGCGGCCGCGGGCGTTCCTCCTGGCCGCGCGCCACCCGCTGGAGGCCCGGCCGGTGCCCGTGGTCGCCCCGGCCGGGCTGGCCGGCTTCCTGGACCCGGAGGAGGATCCGGCCCTCTACCTGGAGCCCGGCCTGCGCCACGGGCCCGGGCTGGATCTGGCCACCCCGGAGTCCCGGCGCACCGCCTGCTTCATCGGCGGCTACGGCCAGCGCTTCGTGGGCAGCGGCTCGTTCCTGCAGACGCCCCGGGGCATCCGCCGCTTTTCGCCGGCCGAGATCGCCCGGCTCATGGGTCTGCCCGAGGATTTCCGGTTCCCCCCGGAGACCCGCCTGGAGCAGCGCTACCGGTTGCTGGGCAACGGCCTGAGCCTGCCGGTGGCCCGCTGGGTGCTGGACCAGCTTCTGTAAAAAACCGGGCTCATGGGTGGGGCTTTTCCCAGGTGGGACTTGGCAGCGTATCATGGAGTCATGCAACTCAACCCTGGAACCCTCGACCGACCGATCATCCGCCTCCCCTTGCCCGGCTACGCCAAGTGGGCCGTGAGGATCTGGGTGACGTTGTTCCTGCTGAGCCCGCTGCTGGTGTTTTTCCGCCTTTCCGTCATCCAGTTCCTGATCCTCGCCGCCATCCTGGGCGGCTTCGTGCTGCCCTTCCTGCTGGGGAGGCTGCCCGGCGAACTGGAAGCCGCTTCGGACCGGGTGATCCTGCTGAACCCCCGGGCCCACCGCTACGCCTGGCTCTACCTCCTGGGCCGGGACAACCAGATCACCAACCCCAGGCCCAAGACCTTCCCGGTGGCCGAGACCAGCCTCCAGTGGGAAGAGCAGCGGCTGTCCCTGAACCACGGGGACGGCAGCGTCCTGCTGGGGCACGGCGCCCAGATGGAGCCGGTGATGCACTGGCTGCTGCGGCGCGGCGTCCAGTCCGGCCGCGCCAGGGTGCCCCGCATCCCCGCGGAATAGCCCGCCCGGTCAATCCGTCCGGATCGTCGCGTTCTTCGGCCCGTCGACGTTGATGCCGTGGAAGGCCAGGCGGACCGCCTTCACCTCCGGCCCCTTTTCGCCGAACAGGTCCCCGGCGGCGCGGATGGAGCCCTGGCGCGCCTCCTGGTAGCGGCTCTTGGGCGTGAGGTAGGTGGACAGGGTCCGCCACCAGATGCGCAGCGCCTTGTCGTTGCCGATGCCGCGCATGCCCTTGGGCAGGAACGCGCTGTAGGCGTCGTCGGATTTCCGGGCGCTGGCGCCCTGGCTCAGGAAGTAGAAGGCGCGGTTCATGGGGCCGGAGCTCAGGTGGACGTCCAGGTAGTCCAGGTCCGGGGACCACGCGTCCGGGCTGAAGCCGTCCAGGCTGGGCTTGAACATGTAGCGCAGCGGGTTGGGGAAGGCGGCGGTCTTGAGGTCGTCGCCCATGGTCCAGCGGCCGCCCTTGGCGGGCAGCCCCGGGCCCTTGCCGTGGGCCGCGTGGCCGTAGAGGTAGACCATGACCCCGAAGATGTCCGAACTGGCCTCGTTGAGGCCGCCCGATTCGCCCTGGTAGTCCAGGTCCGCGGTGGAATGGCAGAGCCCGTGGGAAACCTCGTGGGCCACCACGTCCAGGGCCGTGAGGGTCTTGAAGGTCTCCCCGTCGCCGTAGGTCATGCAGAAGCAGTCGTCGTCCCAGAACGCGTTGTCGAAGCCGGAGGCGTAGTGGACGCGGTTGTAGGCCGTCCTGCCCTTGCCGTCGATGCCGTTCCGGCCCAGCACGTTCCGGTAGAAGTCCCAGGTGGTCTGCAGCCCGTAGTGGGCGTCCACCGCCGCGGTCTGGCCGTTGGGGGACTTGGAGCCCCGGAGGGGGTCGTAGTTCTCGCCGTCGCCCCAGCGGCCTTCCTGGCTCACGTAGAGCACCCCGTGGCCCTCGGTGCGGCCCGCCAGGTCCCGGGTGGAGATGGTCGCCCGGGTGGGATCCGCCATCACGAAGCCGCAGCTGGTGGAGAGGGTCCCCAGCTTCACCTCGCCGCTGTACTGGGAATGGCCGAGGGTGGTGGCGGGCGATCCCTTGGGCTTCCTGACGGTGAACAGGGTGGACCACCGGCGCAGGATGGCGCCGGTGTGGGCGTCCACCAGGAAGTCGTCATTGCGGGTTTCCGGGGCGCCGTTCTGCAGGTCCAGGTGGATGTGGTAGGCCAGGTGCAGGCGGGTGACCCGGGGCGCGAAATCCCTGGCGTTGCGCCCGCCCTGCGCCTCGGGGAGGGGCTGGAGCGCCGCGTCCGGGTAGACCAGCAGCTCGACGGTGGGGGCGCGCGCGTAGGAGCCCCGTGGCGCTTCGCTGGCATGGGTGATGGCCAGGGCCTCGGCCTGGTCCAGGTTGGGCGTCACCTCCACCTGGATCCCGCGCACCAGCGCGTCGGTCATGGGCTGCTCCGCGCCCTTGGCGTCCAGGTGCACGATGGCCTCGCCGCCCCACACCCGCAGCCCCCGGTAGCGCTGCTGGAGGCGCACGTGGAGGGCCCCGTTCGGATCGGCCGCCACGTCCTTGACCTTGAAGTCGTCGGCCTCGCGCAGGCCCAGCTCGGCGCGTCGGTCCAGCAGGCGCTGCAGGACGTCCCTGGCCGCGCCGGGATCCGGTTCGGGATGGTCATCCGCTCCCCGCAGGAAGCTGCAGGGAAGGGCGAGCGCCAGGTACAGGAATAGAGGTCTGAAATGAGACATGGAAATCCCCGCTATGGAATAGGCGGCACAGGATGGGTTCCTGGATCGCAGTGATTCAGGTCTGATGCCAGGCGTCCTTCAGCGGTGCCAAAAAAACAAGCTGGATTGCCATGAAAATTCTCTCCCCGGCCGCGGCTTGCCGTCGCGGAAGGCCGCCTGGAATTCAGCCTCCGGGTGGGCCTTGGGTGCCAGGTGTTGCAAAATATCATGGTTATTTTTATCGAAAATGGGGCTGGAATTGCCGATTTTTACTGCGTATACTCTATTCGAAATAGATTAAGCATTATTCTTACCATTAATATGATCATTAATTTAACTTATAAATTCACATTTAATATTTGATGGAGTACCCATGGAAAGCGTGGATGAATTGGCTCCTGAGGATCGGGACTGTCTCGTGGGTGTGGGCAATCACCCGAACACGAACCACCCGACCTCCTACGCTGGGCCCTTGACTGCGCTCGGTTCACTGTATTTCATATTCGGGTTCATAACCTGCCTGAATGACATTCTGGTGCCTCACCTCAAGGCGGTGTTCGAGCTCAACTACGCCAGGGCCATGCTGATCCAGTTCAGCTTTTTTTCGGCCTATTTCATCATGTCGCTGCCCTCCGGCTGGCTGGTGGACCGGGTGGGCTACCAGCGGGGCATGGTCTCCGGGCTGGTGACCATGGCCGCGGGCTGCCTCCTGTTCTATCCCGCGGCGGAATCCCAGGCCTACGCCATGTTCCTGGCCGCCCTCTTCCTGCTGGCGGCGGGAGTCACCCTGCTGCAGGTGGCCGCCAATCCCTACGTGGCGGTGCTGGGACGCCCGGAAACCGCCTCCAGCCGGTTGACCCTCACCCAGGGCTTCAATTCCCTGGGCACCACCCTCGCGCCGCTGTTCGGTTCGGTGCTCATCCTCGCCGGGGGCGGAGCGGCGTCGGTGCAGCTGCCCTACCTGGGGCTGGCCGCGACCCTGGTGGCGCTGGCCGGATTCACCGCATGGTATCCCATGCCGGTGGCGGGCCCGGATCCCGGCGCCCCGGATGACCCCGCAGCGGGCGTGCCGCACGGTCCGTCCAGCCCCTGGCGGCACCGGCCGATGCTGCTGGGCACCCTCGGCATCTTCCTCTATGTGGGAGCCGAGGTGGGCATCGGCAGCTTCCTGGTGAACTACATCAACCAGCCCAGCGTCGGCGGGATTCCCCTGGCCCACGCCGCCCGCTATGTGTCGCTGTACTGGGGCGGGGCCATGGTCGGCCGGTTCGTGGGCGCTGGGGTCATGCGCCTGGTGCCTCCGCCCCGGGTCCTGACCTGCAACGCCCTGGCCGCCCTGGCCCTGGTGCTCACCGCCATGGCCGCCCAGGGGCGGGCCTCCATGTGGGCCCTCCTGGCGGTGGGCTTCTTCAACTCCATCATGTTTCCCACCATCTTCACCCTCGCCATCAAGGATCTGGGCCGGCACATGGGGCAGGCTTCAGGGATCCTGTGCCTGGCCGTGGTGGGCGGCGCCGTGGTGCCCCTGGCCCAGGGCCTGCTGGCCGACTGGCAGGGGATCCGCACCGGGTTCGTCCTGCCGGCTATCTGCTACGCCTACATCGCCTTCTTCGGCGCGGCCGGGTATCTGCCGCGGGCGGGCAAAGGGAGTCTATGATGATTTCCTGGGGTGGATTCATGAATAAATCCGGGGAATGCGTGCTGGGCGTCGACGTGGGTGGGACGAAAACGGCCTTCGGCTATGTGGACCGCTCCGGCCGGTGCCTGGGCTCCGGGGTCATGCCCACCGACTCCCAGTTCCCGGTGGCGCATTTCTTCCGGCGGCTGCATGAGCAGGCCGCGGCCCTCCTCACCAGCCTGGGCGGGGCCCCGCTCGCCGGGATCGGCATCGCCGCGCCCAACGCCAACTACTTCACGGGCACCATCCATGGCCCGGCCAACCTCAAGTGGGACTTCGTGGACATCGTCGGCGAGATGCGCCGCTACTACCAGGTTCCCATCGCCACCACCAACGACGCCAACGCCGTGGCCATCGGCGAGATGCTGTTCGGCGCGGCCAAGGGCATGCGCGACTTCATCGCCATCACCCTGGGCACCGGAATGGGCAGCGGCATCGTGGTGAACGGCGAGCTGGTATACGGGGCCGACGGCCTGGCCGGGGAACTGGGCCACGTGCCGGTATCCACCCATTCCGGCCGGGAGTGCGGCTGCGGGCTGCTGGGCTGCCTGGAAACCTACGCCTCCGCCACCGGCATCACCCGCACGGCGATGGAACTCATGGCCACCCGGCGCGCGCCTTCCGCCCTGCGCGCCATTCCGTTCGACCAGCTGAACTCCAAGCTGCTGTTCGAACTGGCCCGGAAGGGGGACGCGCTGGCCCTGGAGGCCTTCGACCTCACCGGCCGGATCCTGGGGTCCAAGCTGGCCGACATGGTCCTGTTCTCCCGCCCCGAAGCGATCATCCTGTTTGGCGGCTTGGCGGGCGCCGGAGACCTGATCTTCAATCCCACCCTGCGGGCCATGGATGAGAACCTCCCTGTGGCCTTCAAGGGCAAGGTGGCCCTTCTGCCCTCGGGCGTGGCGGGCACCGACGCGGCGATCCTGGGGGCGGGAGCCCTCATCTGGAACGAGTTGCGCAAACAGGGAACCCCCCTGGCCAGTCCGTTGGCTGCCAGGGGAACGGCACCAGCCAATTAACCGTCAACCCGAATAACGCCCTGAACTTTCCACAGGTGCCCCAGCCATGGGCGCCCAGGAAACGTCCAGGGCAGGAGAACCACGTTCCATGAATCCAAAACCTGTCTTCCTCCTGGCGGCGCTGTTCCTGGCCGCCCCCTCCGGCCACGCCCAGGCCGTGGTGGGCAAACCCTGTCTGTTCAGCGACTATTTTGCCGAGTGGCGAACCTTCCCGTCGATCCTGAGGGATCCGGAGGGCAACCTCACCTGCGGCCGGAACCGGTTGAACAACGGAGGTGCCACCGATGGCCCGCCCGCCGCCGGGGATCCCGCCGCCACCGCGGTGAAGCGCACGGAACGGACCGGGCCCCAGGGCCACTTCACCTACCGGGACCGCGACGGCGGCATCCAGGATCTCTGGTTCGACCGCCACCGGGAAAAGGACCGGTGGCACGTGGACCCGTTGAACAATGGCGGCCGGACCCAGGCTCCCCCAGCCGCCGGGGATCCCAGCGGCGCGGACTTCCAGGGGGCGTTCCACGTGACCTACCGGGACCTGGCCGGCGGCGTCCAGGACCTCTGGTTCGACCGGACCTGGCACGTGCGCCAGCTGAACCAGGGCGGCGCCACCGGCGCGCCCATGGCGGTCGGCAATCCGGTGCAGCTGGTGCACAACGGCTGGCGCCACGTGCTGTACCGGGATGCCGAGGGCACCATCCAGGACCTCTGGTTCGATACCCTCTGGCATGCCGAGCAGGTGAACAATGGCGGAGCCACCCGGGCCCCGGCGGCCATGGGTGACCCGGTGGCGGTGGGCGTGCCCGGGGCCTACCACATCAGCTACCGGGACGGCCGGGGCGGCATCCGGGATGTGAGCTACGACGGCTCCTGGCACGAGGAACTGCTGAACGCCGGCGGGCGCACCGAGGCCCCCCTGGCCCAGGGCAATCCCTGCGCCCGGGTGGTGGCGGGCGCCGTCCAGCACCTGACCTACCGCGACCTGGCCGGGAACCTCCAGGACCTGTGGCGGGACGGCAGCTGGCGGGTGCAGCGGCTGACCGCCGGTGGGCTCACCGGGGCGCCGCCGGCCGCCTCGGACCCGGTGGCGCTGGTGCCGCCCAGCAACTGGGAATATGTGGCCTATGTGGATATCTTCGGCAACGCCCAACTGCTCTCCCACTTCCAGGACCACCCTTGGCAGAACGTCTGGCTGAATGCTCCGGGGCTCAGGTTCTGGGGCGGGGTGTTCCGCCTGGCCCGCAGGGGCTCCCCGCTGGCCGATCCGGTTCGGCGGCTCCTCCAGGGGGAATGATAGCTTTCGACTATGGATCTGCTATAAAAATGGTTTTGGACAGAAAAACAAGTGTTCCCTACACTTTGGCCAGACATGGAAACTGGGTGGCGAACCTGCGGAGATCCGGAGGTGATGGAGGCCCAGTGAACACCGGTACTCGCGGTCCATCTGTATCGGGATCGTCCGGAGGGGCATCCACGCGTCGATGGGCGCCGGGGCCGTTCCAGGCCAACGGCGCGGACGGACCTGGGCGTTTCACGCAACAAATCCAGTCTGGTCATTTTTGAGGTGAGAAAGTGGAGCCAATGCCAAGGGCAGAATCAGGACTCACCCCCCACTATGGAGAAGTTCCCACGAAGGTGGCGGGCAGAGAGGTCAAGAAGGAAGCCTGTGCCAGGGCCAAGAAGCTGCTGCAGGACTACTATGACGCGAAGGTATCCCTGGATACGACCTTTCCCTACTGGTATACCCGCACGTGGAAGGAACAGGAAGGTCAGCATCCGGTCGTCAGACGCGGCCTTGCTTTCAAGAGCGCTTTCTCGCACCTGGAACCCTGCATCCGTCCTGGTGAGCTTCTTGTCATGCAGCGGAACAAATACGTTCGCGGGGCCAGCATCGTGCCTTGGACCGCGAACCGTTTTCCGCTGAATGACGAAGAGCGGGCGAAGAATGACGCTTCCAAGGCCAGTAACATGGAACTGGAGAAGATCACCATCCTGGGGAAGGGCGGTGGGGTTGTTTCTGGAAGCACTAAAGAGGTGCTCTCCATCTCTGGCCGATTCGGGCAGCGGATGGACGAGTATCCGGCGCTGCTGGAATTGTGCCGCTACTGGAACAACAAGTCAGCAGAAGACACCTGCTACCTGTGGGGCACCCTGCACCCCGAATACAGCACACTGGTGAACCTGAAGAAGGCGGTGCTGATGTCTTCGGACCAGGAATATGGCAACCGCCATGGCCGGAGCGTCACCAACTTTCAGTACCCCCTGCAGATGGGCTTCAAAGGGATGATTGATTGGTGCCGCAAGCAGATCCACGAGCACCTGGACACCGGCAAGGTTGACAAGATCGCCTTCTGGCAGAGCTGCATCCATGTGATTGAAGGCGTGCAGATCTGGGTCAGGAACTACGCGGCGAAGGCTGGGCAGCTGGCGGCCAAGGAAAAAGATGCCCAACAGAGGCTGGAATTCCAAGAGATCGCGGAACGGATGGCCTGGATCGCGGAAAACAAGCCACGAAACTTCATGGATGCCATCCAGCTGCATTGGACCTGCCAGCTGGAAATCTACAATGAGATGCAAGGCTCCGGCTTTTCTCCCGGACGGCTGGGCCAAGTACTCTACCCTTTCTGGAAAAAGGATATGGATGAAGGCCGGATCACCCGGGAACAAACGCTGGATGTTCTCCAATGCATGAGGGTGAAATATACGGAATTGGAAATCGCCACCTGTGCGGGGACCCAGGGCATTCTATCCGGCAATACCTTCAATAACGTCTCCTTGGGTGGTGTAAAGCCCGATGGCACTTCCGCGGAAAACGAGCTGGAATACCTGTTCATCGAAGCAGCCATGAGATGCGCCACGGTTTCCCCCACCCTCTCGCTGATTTATGACGGGAAGCTGAGTGACCGGTTCCTGCTGAAGGCCATTGAATGCAACAAGACCGGTACGGGTTATCCCGCATGGGTCAACAACAGAGTTGCTCTCGAGTACTGTTTGAAGACCCATCAAGCGGAAAGCATTACGATCGAAGATGCAAGAGCATGGAGTATCGGCGGGTGTCTGGAAATCCAGCCCGGCGCTGTTGTCAACGGTGAAATCGGAGCCGGCTCCTATAGCTCAAGTGGAATCAACTTCATCAATGTGCCGAAAATATTGGAACTTGTGCTCTGGGACGGGGTTTGCCCCCGGACCGGCGTAAGGGTGTTCCCGTCGCATGGTTCCAAGCTGGAAACCTTTGACCAACTGCTGGCGCAATTCAAGCAGTATTTCGGAACTGTAACGCGGATCTTCCAAGAAACTTTCAACCTCAAGGCGGCCGCCACTTTTGAACTTGATCAGCCGATCTTCCTCTCAGCGCTATCCGCCGATTGCATCGAAAAGGGTGGGGACATCGACCATGAGGGCAGTCGCTACAACCGGTGCTTCACGACCTGGGTCACCGGCCAGGTCAACGCGACCAATTCGTTGGCTTCCATCAAGGCCAACGTATACGATATGAAAAACTTTACCCTGGACGAACTTAAAGAGGCGCTGATCAACAACTTCGGATTCAAGAGCGCGCTCGTTACTGGTAACTACTCCATGGCGGAGCAGGTCAA
The DNA here is from genome assembly GCA_031292735.1 of Holophaga sp. The sequence goes on along the minus strand of JARLGP010000105.1, from coordinate 2,095 downwards.
GGAGAAGAGTGTTGAAGCGTGGGATAGAATCCACGCGCTCTGTGTCAATGCGCCAAAATTCGGCAACGACAATGCTGAGGCGGACGCCATCTACAAAGAGATCACAGACGATTGGAAGAGGACGGTAGAGAAGACGCTGGACCCGTTTGGACGCCCCTGGGTTGCCTCCATGCTGTCGGTGGGTACCCACGGTCCTTTGGGGCAGGCGGATATCGCTTCTGCCGACGGGCGTTTTGCCGGCGTCACCCTGGCGGACGGTGGGCAGTCTCCCCATCCGGGCACCGATGTCAATGGGCCATACGCAGTGCTTAATTCGGCCACGATCATCGATCACTCCGACTTCAAGAACACTCAATTGAATATGAAAATGCATCCATCGGCCATCCATGGCCTGGAAGGCTCGCGAAAGATGCTCGACCTGATCAAAGCTTATATGGACAAGGGGGGCTACCACATCCAGTTCAACGTGGTCGACTCGCGCATGCTCATGGACGCCCAGGCCCATCCTGAGAACTACCGGGACCTCATGGTCAGAGTTGCGGGGTTCACCCAATACTGGTGTGAAATCTCCAAGCCCATCCAGGACGAACTGATCGCTCGAACGGAATATGAGGGAGTGTAAGAACATGGCTCATAAATGTGCAGACTGCATTCATCTCTCAAGCCGTGATGTATTCAACGGTTATTGTGAAGCAAAAGAACAACCCGTGCTGATCGACGCTGCTGTCTGTCCGACCTTTCATGCAGCCAGGAAATGCAAATTCTGCGTCAAGTATGAACCCTCGGCCCGGGACTTTCTGGGAACCTGCGGGGGTGAGATGGTCTATCCGGATTTGGGCGGTTGTGAACAATTCACAGCGCAGTAGGGCGCCAGCGATGGCGGGCTGCCCGGGCCGCCGGGATGGGAAGGCTGTCACCATGCCGTTGAAGGTTGCCACGGAAGCCATCATTTTTGATGTTCAGGGCTATTCAGTCCATGACGGGCCTGGCGCCAGAACGTTGGTGTTTTTCAAGGGCTGTCCTTTGAATTGTTATTGGTGCTGCAACCCGGAAAGTTGGAGTCTGCGACCGCAGTTGCTATACCGACGTACCCAATGCGTCCAGTGCTACCGGTGCGTCGAGCACGCATGCCCCAGGAACGCCATAAGCCTGGGCGGGCCGGGCGGGTATGTGACCATCGCCAGGGAAACCTGCAACGCGTGCGATGACCTGTCCTGCACTGCCGAGTGCTACCATGATGCCCTGAAACAGGCCGGCAGGAAGTACACCCTCGATGAGCTCATGCAAAAGATCGAAAGGGACCGGCGGTTTTGGGGAGGTCGGGGCGGCGTCACGGTGAGCGGTGGCGAAATGGCGGTTCAATACCGTTTTGTGGCGAACCTGCTCGAGGCTTGCCATGAGAGCCAGATCCACACGGCCGTCGAAACCACCGGCCATGCGCCCTGGCCGCACTATGAGATGGTTTTGCGGAATGTGGACTGGCTGTTCGCGGACATCAAGCATATGGATTCGGATCGCCACAAGGCCGGTACCGGCGTTGGCAACGAACTGATCCTGGACAATCTCGCGAAGATGGCCAGGATGGCCATTGCTGGACAGTTTCGTCTTGTCATGCGAATGCCTGTGGTCCAGGGCTTCAATACGGATGATGAAAATGTGCTGGCCACGGCGAAATACGTTCGGAAGATTGGCGTCAAGGAAGTGAACTGTCTGCCTTTCCACCGCCTGGGAGCCTCAAAATACGAGCAACTGGATGAAGGGTACCGATGCCGGGATATGGTGTCGCCCCCAGACTCCGTGATGAAGCACATTCAAGGGTTGTATGAAAGTGAGGGCATCACCTGCTATATCGGCAGTGATACCCCCTTCTAGCTGGAAAGGCAAAGATCCGGACGCTAGGAGCCTGTCTACGTATTCGAAGGCCCCGCGACGACGTCTGGAGGCCTGATCTCCAGACGTCGCCCTTCGGGTGATGGCAGCGGCCACGGCAATCCCGCGTTACGCTCGGCGAACGATTATCCAAATCGCTCACCTCGCGTGCCTTGTCTTGCCATGGCCGGTGCCATCATCGCGGGGCCTTCCAATACGTAGACAG
>JARLGP010000104.1 GCA_031292735.1 Holophaga sp. | reverse complement strand
CCTTCGGGTGATGGCAGCGGCCACGGCAATCCCGCGTTACGCTCGGCGAACGATTATCCAAATCGCTCACCTCGCGTGCCTTGTCTTGCCATGGCCGGTGCCATCATCGCGGGGCCTTCCAATACGTAGACAGGCTCCTAGGCATTGAGATCCGCCACCAGCTTGCCGATCACCGCCGCCCAGTCGCCGGGCAGGGGCTGGCGGTACAGGCGCAGGGACGGGTACCAGGGGCTGTCGTCCCGGTGCAGCAGCCAGCGGAAGTCCGGCACGAAGGGCAGCAGGACCAGGGCCGGGATGCCCATGGCTCCGGCCAGATGGGCCAGCGCCGTGTCCACGCAGATGACCAGATCCATGCCGCTGAGGGCATAGGCGGTGTCGGAAAAGCTGCTCAGCAGGGGCGCCAGGGAGACCAGGCCCGGCAAGGGGGCGGCCTGGCCGCCCCCCAGCTGGAAGCTGTGCCAGGCCACCCCCGGCAGCGCCGCCAGCGGGGCCAGGGCCGCCCCGGCCAGGGAGCGTTCCCGGTCCCTCTTGTGCTCGGGCTTGCCGGCCCAGGCGAGGCCCACCTTGACCTTCCCGGCGGCGTCCGCCAGCACCCGGAGGATGGCCTCCCGGTTGGGCACCCGCTGCGGCACGCCCAGGTAGGGGATCTCCGCCGGGATGGAGCCGAGCTCGGTGCCGAACACCTGCGGCAGGGAGAGCAGCGGGATCTGGAGATCGAAGGGCGGCAGGGGATCTCCGTGGGGGATCACCGCGTCCACCCCGGGGCAGGTGGCCAGGAGGTCGGCCAGCTCCCGCTGGGCGGCCAGCAGGACCCTGCCGCCCAGCGCCTTCACCCGGGCGGCATAGCGCACGAACATCACGGTGTCGCCGAAGCCCTGCTCCCAGTGCAGCAGCAGGGTCCTGCCGGGAAACGGCTCGCCGTTCCAGCGGGGCTCGGAGAAATGCCGCTCGGGCAGGATCAGGCCAGGGATCTTCAACCGGGCCTCGTTCAGGCTCCAGCCCCGGGCCAGCTCGCCGAACAGCAGCCGGATGTGCGCCTCCTCGTGGTCCCGTTCCGCACCCGAAAAGTGCAGCAGCCCGCGTTCCAGGTCCTCGCGCAGCGCCACCCAATCCCCCTGCATGGCGGAGACGTGCTTGAGCAGTTCCGGGGCGGCGCCCCGCGCCAGGCCCTGGATCCGGGCCTCCCGCAGGACCATCCGGCCCTGGGCCTGGTCGCCCTTCCTTATCAGACACTTGCCCAGCGCCAGAAGGCCGTCCATGCTTTGCGGGTCCAGGGCCAGGGCCCGCCGGCAAAGGGTTTCCGCTTCATCCAGGCGGCCCAGGTCCACCAGCGCCCCGGCCAGGTTGATCTGCGCGGTGCGGTGGCCGGGGTCGATCTGCAGGGCCTGCCGGCAGGCCCGCTGCGCCTCGTCCAGCCGCCCCAGCACCAGGCACAGGCCGCCCAGGTCGGCCCAGCCCACGGCGCTGCGCGGCTCCACCCGCAGAAAGGCCTGGTAGGCCGCCAGCGCCTGCTCCGCCTGGCCCGAACGATCCAGGCTCCAGGCCTGCTTGAGCATCCGCGCGTGCTGGGGCTTCATCCGGAGACCCTGGGCGCCGGAACCTCAGCGGGCTTGCCCGACGGGTCCACCGAGGCGGCCAGCGCGCGCAGGCCGGCATGGTCCGGAAAGGCCGCCAGGCCCAGGTCCAGGACCGCCCTGCCGGGGCCGGCGTGGCCCGCGGTCAGCAGGAAGCCCGCCGCCAGGGCATGCCACTGCCCGCCGCCCTGGCCCGGCAGGGCCCGCAGGGCCTCCATGGCGTCGGCCGCGGCCTGGGCGAGCTTGTGCTGGCGGAGATCCAGGTCCACCAGCTCCTGGCGCAGGCGCGGGTTGCGCGGCTGGCGCTCGATGGCGGCGCCCATGGCCTGCCTGGCCTGGGCCGGCCGCCCCGCCTGCTCCTCCAGTTCGCAGCGCGTCAAGTACGGCATGGGACTCTCCGGGTGGGCAAGCATGGCTCGATCCAGGCAGGCCCGCCCCTCCTCCCCGCGGCCCAGCGCCTCCAGGGAGACGGCCAGGCGGCAAAGGGCAAGCAGGTGGTCCGGCTCGGCCTGGAGCACCTGGGCCAGGTGGGGCAGGGCCTCCTGGGGATGGCCCAGGCGCTGGTGGGCCATGGCCAGGGTGGTCCGCACCGCGGCCGGGATCACCGGCCAGGCCCGGGTGAACGCCAACCCGGCCGCCAGGGCCTTCTCCCATTGCCCGGCCAGCTCCGCCTGCACCATGAGGTTGAACTGGCGGTCGGCGTCCTCGGGGTGGTCCGCCGCGTCCCACTCGGTGAGGTCCAGGTAGTAGGCCGATTTTGCCGCTTCCCGGGCTCCATCCAGCTTTCCGTAGTGATGAATCACGGAACCCAGGTGGCCGATGGGAAGTTTCTTCCTCTTGAAATAGAGATCCAGGGTTTCATGGATGCGGCCCTGGAAACCCAGGTCGGTAAACCGGCGGAACAGGCGGAGCATGGGCATGTCGGCATAGAACGGCAGGTCTGCATCCTGGCCTTGCCCGTCCCGGTTGACTTGCACGGGACGACCGAACAGGGAAGCGGAACCGTCCCGGGTGTAGTTCCGGGAAACGAGGGTGAAGCCCGCCCGGGCCCCCTGCGCCACGGCCCCGCGGATCTCGGCCAGGCCCCGCGGATCCAGCGCCTCGTCGGCATCCAGCACCAGCACCCAGTCCCCGGTGCACAACCGGAGGCTCTCATTGCGGGCCGCCGAGAAGTCGTCCCGCCACGGAAACCGGCCGACCCGGGCGCCGAACTGCTCGGCCACGGCCAGGGTGCCGTCGCTGGAGCCGGTGTCCACCACCACCAGCTCGTCCACCAACCCGCGCACCGAGCTCAGGCAGCGACCCAGGATGGCCGCTTCATTCTTCACGATCATCGCCAGCGAGAGGGTGCCCATCCCGAGATGATATCAGCCGCCCGGCCCCGGTCCGGCCGGACCGGTCGCAACGGTTTGAAATTAACCCCTAAAGAATCCGCCCCCCGCATCCGAAGAACTAAACGTGGGGATTCCCCGCAAATCTTTCGGCAGCATGGATGCTGCCTAACGCATCAGGAGGATGCCATGGCCGTTACCTCTATTCTCAACAACGTCTCCGCACTCGGCGCCAGCTACGAGCTCGGGATCACCGGCACCGGGATGCAGAAAACCATCCAGCGCCTCACCACTGGCAAACGCATCAACCAGGCTTCCGACGACGCCTCAGGACTGGTGATCGCCAACGGCCTCACCGCCGATACCCAGATCGACACGCAGGCCCAGGCCAACGCCAACAACCTGCTCACCACCCTGCAGACCACGGACGGCACCCTCAACGAGGCCACCAACCTGCTGACCCGTGCGGCGGAACTGGCCCAGGAGGCCCAGGGTTCCAACCTCAGCGCCCAGTCCACCTCGGCTCTGAACGCAGAATACACGAGCATCACCAACACCTTCAACAACCTCGTCGGCACCCTCACCGGCGGGACCACGGGCCTCGGCGGGGCCTCCGGGTTCGGCAGTTTCTCCGTGACCATCAGCGCCGTGACCCAGCTCACCGGGGACCTGTCCAACGCCACCGACGCGGCAACTGCCGCCAGCGCCATCACCACCTCGCTGAATTCCCTGGGCACTTCCCGCGGTCAGATCGGCGCCGGTGAAGAGTCCCTGCAGGCCTACTCCAACGTGCTGGGCATTGAACAGCAGAACAAGACCTCCCAGCTCAGCCAGATCCAGGACGCCAATGTGGCGGACGAAGTGGTGAACCTCACCAAGTGGCAGATCCTGAACCAGTCAGGCATCAGCGCCCTCGGCAAGTCCAACCAGGCCGGCCAGTCGATCCTCTCTCTCCTGCAATAACAGGGTTACTTGATATGATGGGGGGGCGAGCCGTGCTTGTCCCCCCGCGTTATCCAAGTGAGGAGCTTCCTCATGGCTGATTCCGTCAGCAGCATCACCAGCAGCATGGCGCCAGGAGTCCTGATGACCGCAACGGCGGCGGCCCCGACTCAGGCTGCCCCGACTTCGTCGGCTGCTTCAGCTTCGTCGGCCGCGGCGGCCCCGGCCCAGGCCTCGTCCACCGCAGCCTCTTCCGCCCCCACAATCCGGGCCGATTCCGGCCCGCCATCCAGCGACGCGAGCAAAACCAAGACCCCCCTGGCCGAGGACGCCGCCAAGGCCCTCGGCGATGCTGTCAAAAGCCTCCAGGACTACGTCAAGCCGCTGCAGACCGTCACCATCCAAGTGGACCACGACACGGGTCAAAGCTACGTGAAGATCGTCAACGCCCAGACCAAACAGATGGTCCTCCAGATTCCCTCCGCCCAGGTCCTCGCGATGGCACACAAGTTGCAGCAGATGGACAGTACCCAGGGCGCCTCCGGCGTGCTGGTTGACCAGCAGGGTTGATCCCTCCTGGCAGGTGGAGGAACCATGTCGTCATCGTCATCCCTCAGCTTACAGAGTTCTAGCACCAGTTCGTCCGGCATCAGCTTCCAGGGCATCACCAGCGGCCTCCAGACCAGCCAGCTGGTGCAGGCCGAAATTACCCAGGCCAGCGGACCCTTGAACGAGCTGAAGGCGGAACAGACCGCCAACACCAGCCGGTCCACTGCGCTGACCGCCCTGGGCTCGCTGATGACGACCCTGTCCAGCAGCATCGCCACCTTGAATTCCTCGGGCCTGACCGCCCGCACGGTGACCAGCACCGATCCCAACAACGCCTACATCACTGCCACCGCCTCCGGCGGCGCCTCCGGCAGCTATACCATGCAGGTGATCAAGACGGCCACCGCCGCCGAGATCTCCCCGACCCTGTCCGGCGGTGCCCCCACCAACCTGTCGGTGGCCACCGCCAATTCCCCGGTGTTCAACGACACCAGCGGCAATGAAAGCGGCAGCGCCACCTTCGCCCTGCAGGACACCAACGGCAACACCCAGTCGATCACCCTGACCGGCACCAACAACACCCTCCAGGGCCTGGCCAACGCCATCAACGCGAAGCAGACCGCCGATCCCAACGTGGCCAATTCCGTGGGCCTGGGCATCCAGGCCACGGTGGTGAACACCGGCAGCGGAACCAACCCCTACGAGCTGATCCTGACCTCCACCACCACCGGGTCCGGCAAGGCCGGCAGCAACATCGGCATCGCCGAAACCACCACCGGCGGGGCCCTCAATACCCTTGGCATCCCCGCCGGCAGCGTGAGCACCACCACTTCCGGGGGCACCACCACCAGCAGCATCACCGGCGGCCTGAACTCTTCCGCCCAGCCGGGCCAGAACGCCGTGTTCACCCTGGACGGGGTTCAGCTCACCCGCAGTTCCAACACCGTGTCCGATGCGGTGAACGGAGTCACCTTCAACCTCGTCCAGGGCGGCCAGACCGGCACCACCACCCTCACCGTGACCCCGGACGCGACCACCGCCACTGCGGACATGAACACCGTCCTCAACAATTACAACAGCCTGATCCAGGCCTACAACACCGATTCGGCCCAGAGCGGCCCGCTGAGCGGGGACTTCGCCACCCAGGGTCTGATCAGCCAGATCTCCCAGTCCCTCACCGGGAGGGTCGGCGGACTGTCGACGTCCGCCACCTACAATTCGGCTTCCTCCCTGGGCCTGTCCACCAACGAGGACGGCACCCTGAGCCTGGACACCAGCAAATTCCAGACCGCCTTCCAGGCCAACCCCACCGCCGCCCTGAACGTGTTTGCCACCTCCGGCACATCCACCAACGCGTCGGTCTCCCTGGCCGTGGCCGGCCCCAAGACCGCAACCGGCAAGATCGGCTTCAACATCACCTCCTACTCCGCCAACGGCAACGTGGCCGGCACCCTGACCGCCCCGGACGGCACCCAGTACAACCTGACCGGCAGCAACGGCGTCCTGCAAGGCGCCCAAGGCACCCCGCTGGACGGGCTCTACCTCGGTGTCACCGGCGTCGGCAGCGGCACCCTCACCCTCAGCAGGGGGGTGGGCCAGGCGGTCGAAGACACCATCACCCACCTGACCGCCTACGGCACCGGGTCCCTCGCCCAGATGCAGAAGAGCATCACCAGCCAGAACACCGAGCTCGCCACTCAGATCGCCTCTCAGCAGCAGATGCTCAACACCATGCAGACCTCCCTGGAAAACAAGTACTCGGCGATGGAAGCCACCCTCTCCCAACTCCAGGCGGCAGGCAATAGCATCAATTCCCTGAGCTGAACGGGGCGGCCGCCCCTTCAGTTCAGTTCCGTTCCAACCGATAGATCAGTACAAGTAGGGAGTTGACCATGCAGGCTGCATACGGCGGAAACCCAACGAGGATCTACCTCGCCCAGCGGATCAACAGCGCCAGCGCGGAAGAGCTCGCGTCCATGCTGCTGGAGGGAGCCCAGAGATTCCTGCTGGAAGCCGTGAAGGCGATCCATGCCAACGACCTCCGCGCCAAGGCCCAGCACTTGCAGCGGGTTTCCCAGATCATGCAGAAACTGCTGGGCATGCTCAACCCGGAAGCCGACCGGGCCCTGGTGGACAAGCTCCACGGGATCTACATCTGGTGGATCAAGGAGATGTTCGAGGGCAGCCGGAAGAACCGGCCCGAGCAGATCGAGCGAGTGGTCCGGCAGATGGCCGCCATGCGCAGCGGGTGGGAGGAGCTGAGCAAGCGCCAGAGCGGCTCCCCGAAAGAAGCTGAATTCAGCGTCGAGGGACTGGTGGGATGAGCGACCAGGATATCCTCAATGTCCTCGAACAGCTGGAGCCCCTGCTCCGGGCGCCGCTGGAGCATCCCAACGGCGACGCCATCGCCCTGTGGCATGCGGAGTTCAACCGGTCCGTGGCCACCGCCGAGCGAGGCGCCCATTGGCCGGACGTCAAGCTCCGGGCCAAGGTCCTGGGCATCATGCTGAGCCGGAGGATGGCGATGATCGAATCTTCCCAGAAGACCCTCAAGCAGCGGCTGACCAAGAACGCCAACGGCTGCCGGGCCCTCAGCGCCTACAAGGAATCGCCCCGCTAAGAGGGTGTGATGGAATAACCCTTCCCGTTTCGCGCGGCCCCGGCATAAGGTCCTTAGATCCCTGGCGACGCATGCGCCGCCAGGGGGGCCGTAGCGGAATGGGGATGAACGGGAATGGTTATTCCGCAACGGCCCCTAAAGGGTCCCGAACAGGCGATCGCCCGCATCGCCCAGGCCGGGAAGGATGTAGGCTTTTTCGTTCAGTTCCCGGTCCAGGGCGGCCACCACGATCCTGAGATCGGGGTGGTCCTCCTGCAGCCGCCGGATCCCTTCCGGAGCGGCGATCACCGAGCACAGGGTGAGGTTCTTGGCGCCGGCCGACTTCAGCTGCCGCACCGCCTCCGAGGCGCTGCCGCCGGTGGCCAGCATGGGGTCCAGGACGAACACGATCCGTTCATCCAGAAGCGGCGGAAAGTTGCGGTAGTAGGGCACCGGCACGAGGGAATCATGATCCCGGTAGAGGCCCAGGTGGCCCACCTTGGCCGTGGGAATGAGCTGCAGGAAGGCCGGCAGCAGGCCCAGGCCAGCCCGCAGCACCGGCACCAGCACCGGATCGAGCGGCGTGAGCCGGCGGCCCTGGGTGCGCTCCAGGGGCGTCTCCACGGCCACCGACTCGGTCGTCAGGTGACGCGTGCCCTCCACCGCGAGGATCAGTCCGATCTCTTCGACCACCCGGCGAAAGAGGCTCCCAGGGGTTTTCACGTCCCTCAGCAAGGTCAATTTGTGCTGGCAAAGCGGGTGGTCAAGCACCAGTGCTTCCATGGTCGCATCTCCTGTGTTGTAGCAGTCTCGCGCGTTCCAGCCGATCCGCAAAGAGTTGAGACCGACAAAAACCACGAATAGAATATCGAAAATAACCTTCACAATTCTATTGACCGTATTGGAAACGCTGGTTTAGTGGATTCTAGTAAGAAGCTTCCCATTCGACTCCTCGCGCATAAACGTGTCTGGACCCGATGGGACCCGGGGGTTGTAAATGTTGAAAAAAGTCCAGATATTCAAAGCACTGGACATCGAGATCAAAAAGCAAAAAGGTCCTGCGGCGGTGAAGGACGCCTACAAGGGGCATCATTCGCTGAAGGAGGAACTGAGCCAGCCCGGGATTTCCATCATCGCTGAAACCGCTGGGGGCAACCCTTTGCGCGGACAGGTCCGGGACAGCTACCGCGCTTCCACGCACGCCAAGAGCCTGGTGGAGAACGGCGCGAAGGTCATCTCGGTGGCCACCGACCGGTTCCTGTTCTACGGCGAGGACAAGCACCTTTCCGACGTCCGTTCCGCGGTGAAGGTTCCGCTGCTCCGCCACGACTTCATCTTCGAGGAATACCAGATCGAGGAGAGCAAGATCCTGGGCGCGGACGGTGTCTTCCTGATGGCCTCCCTGCTGGAGCCCGACCGCCTGGCGGCGCTGCAGAAGCTGGCCCGGGCCAAGAGCCTCGACGTGATCGTGGAGGTGGCCAGCGAAGCCGACCTCAAGCGGGCCCTGGATGCCGACGCCGACATCGTCTGCGTGCTGGGCCGCGACCTGGACACCTGGGAGCCGCGCTGGGAGGAGGCGCTCGCCCTCCTGGACAAGGTGCCCCAGAGCCGCTGCCTGCGGATCCTCGAGGCAGGGGTCAGCACCCTCCAGCAGATCCAGCAGCTGGAAGCCATGGGGGTACACGGCGTCATGGTCGGCGACGCCCTGCTGGACGAGTTCTATCCCGGCAAGCGGTTGGCGCAGATCCTCGCCGGGGTCGAGATCCCGAAAAAGCCCATCAAGACCAAGGGCAGGCAGGACCTTTTGCAGGACCCTTCAGCCAAAGTCGTAAAGCAAGGCAAGGCTGCAGCGGGCCCGCATGAAGCGAGTAAGAAAAAAACGGGTGGTTCGGCCGCAGCCGGTAAACAGCATTCCCCCACCCACACCCCTCAACCAGCCCGCGAGGGCAAAAAGGAGTTCCCAATGGAACAAATCCATCAGCCCGACGAGACCACCGTGGCCGTCGCCAGCGACACTGCCGAGGTAAGCGCTGCACCGAAGAAGCTGGCAGCCAGGAAGCCGGCCGCCAAGAAACCTGCAGCCAAGAAGCCTGCGGCCAAGAAGCCCGCGGCCAAGAAGCCTGCTGCCAAGAAGCCCGCGGCCAAGAAGCCCGCGGCCAAGAAGCCCGTGGCCAAGAAGGCCCCCGTGAAGAAGGCCGTCGCCAAGAAGGCTCCCGTGAAGAAGGCCGTGGCGAAAAAGGCCCCCGTGAAGAAGGCCGTCGCCAAGAAGGCCCCGGTCAAGAAGGCCGTGGCGAAAAAGGCCCCCGTGAAGAAGGCCGTCGCCAAGAAGGCCCCGGTCAAGAAGGTCGTGGCGAAGAAGGCCCCCGTGAAGAAGGCTGTCGCCAAGAAGGCCCCGGCCAAGAAGGTCGTGGCGAAAAAGGCCCCCGTGAAGAAGGCCGTCGCCAAGAAGGCCCCTGCCAAGAAGGCCACCAAGAAGTAGCTTCGTCCCGAAACCTGCCCCTCAGCGTGTTTGGATGCAACCATGAAGTTGATTGAACAAATTTCCGGCCTTGAAGTCCTGGACAGCCGCGGCAACCCCACGGTCCTGGCCAGAGTCACGCTGAATGACGGAACCATCGGTCAGGCGATGGTTCCGTCCGGGGCATCCACCGGCAGCCGCGAAGCCCTCGAGCTGCGCGACGGCGACAAGAAGCGCTACCAGGGCAAGGGGGTGCTGGGCGCGGTGCAGACCCTCAACACCGAGATCCATGATGCCCTGGAGGGCATGGACCCCTTCCAGCAGGCGGAGCTCGACGACCTGCTCCTCGACCTGGACGGAACCGAGAACAAGGGCAGGCTCGGCGCCAACGCCCTGCTGGGGGCCTCCATGGCGGTCGCCGCGGCCGCCGCCAAGGCCTGCGGGCAGCCGCTCTACCGGTACCTGGGCGGGGCCTCCGCCCGGATGCTGCCCGTGCCCATGATGAACATCCTCAACGGCGGAGCCCACGCCGACAACAACGTCGACATCCAGGAGTTCATGATCCTGCCGGTGGGCGCCCCCAGCTTCGCCGAGGGGCTCCGCTGGAGCGCCGAGGTCTACCACGCCCTGAAGGGCGTGCTCAAGACCAACAAGCTCTCCACCGGCGTGGGCGACGAGGGCGGCTTCGCCCCCAACCTGGGCAGCAACGAGGAGGCCCTGAGCCTCATCGAACAGGCCATCGCCAAGGCCGGCTACAAGCCCGGCAAGGACATCTACCTGGGCGTGGACTGCGCGGCCAACGAGTTCTTCAAGGACGGCAAGTACGTCATCGACGGCGAGACCAAGACCGGAGCCAAGCTGGTGGACTACTACGCCGGCCTGGTGGAGCGCCATCCGATCCTCACCATCGAGGACGGCTTCGAGGAAAGCGACTGGAAGAACTGGAAGCTCATGACCGAGAAGCTCAGCGGCAAGATCCAGCTGGTGGGCGACGACGTGTTCGTCACCAACCCGGCCATCCTGGCCAAGGGCATCAAGGAGCACGTGGCCAACGCCATCCTGATCAAGCTCAACCAGATCGGCACCGTCACCGAGACCCTGAAGACCGTGGACATGGCCCACAAGGCCGGCTACCGCACCATCATCAGCCACCGCAGCGGCGAGACCGAGGATACCTTCATCGCCGACCTGGCCGTCGCCACCGGCTCCGGTGAGATCAAGAGCGGCGCCCCCTGCCGCACCGACCGGGTGGCCAAATACAATCGTCTGCTTCAGATCGAATGGGAACTGGGTGCCGCCGCGCGCTACGCGGGCCGCGAAGCCTTCAGCTCCTGGATCGATCGCTAGCCACATGACTTCGGCCTGGCTCCTGAAATCCAGCACCCTTTGGGCGGTGCTGGTGATCTCAGGGCTGGCCTCCGCCTGCATCCTGCTGCTGTCCCCCGACGGGGTGCCCAGCCTGCGCAAGCGCCAGGTGGAAATGGCCGACCAGCTGATCCAGCTGCAGAAGATGCGCCGTTCCAATCTGGAGCTGAACCAGGAAGTGCGCCGCCTGGCCGCCAAGGATCCCGAGCTGTACGAGGCCCTCGCCCGCCAGCAGGGCCTCGCCCGGCCCGGCGAAACCATCTACACCTTCCGCGATCCGGGCAACCGCCGCTAGTCCTCGCCCGACCCATTCCCTGTGGAACCTGATAGACTTTGCCATGTTCCACAGCTGAGGTCGTCCATTGCTCCGACGTGATTTTTTGCCCGAACTGATCCTGGGGTCCTGACATGACCGCGAGGATCATCGTGCTGGCCAATCAGAAGGGGGGCGTGGGCAAGACCACCTCGGCGATCAATCTGGCCGCGTCCCTGGCCATGATGGAAAAGCTGGTCCTGCTGGTGGACTTCGATCCCCAGGGGCACAGCACCACCGGCCTGGGCTTCCCCAAGCCAGATCACCGGGCCGGCGCCTTCGCGCTGATGAAGGGGGCCCCGGCCCAGGCGCTCATCCTCACCACCGAAGTGCCCATGCTGCAGATGATCCCCGCGGGCAAGGACCTGGCCCAACTGGAATTCGAGCTGTTCGAACTGCCCGAACTGCAGGTGCTGAGGCAGGCCCTGGAGCCGCTGCTGGAAAACTACGACTTCATCCTCATCGATCCCCCGCCCAGCCTGGGCATGATCACCCTCAACGCGCTGGCCGCCGCCGATGAAGTGATCGTGCCCATGCCCTGCGAGTTCCTGGCCATGGACGGGCTGGCCGAGCTGATGGAGACCATCCGCCGGGTGCAGGCCGGGCCGAACCCCCGGCTCAAGCTGGGCGGGATCCTGCTCACCATGGCCGAGGAGCGCACCAACCTGGGTTCGGCCGTCGCCCAGGAAGTGCGCAACGCCTTCCCCGGCAAGGTGTTCAATACCCACATCCCGCGCAACATCCGGCTGGCGGAAGCGCCCAGCCACGGCAAACCGGTCGCCTTCTACGACCTCCGCTCCAAGGGGGCCCAGGCCTACCTGAACCTGGCCCGGGAGTGGCTGGAGCTGGAAGAGGCCTCCCTTCCAGGAGGACCCGCATGATCCCCAAACGTCCTGCCCTGGGCCGCGGCCTCACCTCCCTCATGAGCCAGATGGCCCCCGAGGATGCCAGCCAGCGCGAAGTACCGGTGGGCTCCCTGGTGCCCAACCGGCACCAGCCGCGCACCTATTTCGACGAAGCCCTGCTGAACGACCTGGCCACCAGCCTGAAGATCCACGGCATGGTCCAGCCCATCGTGGCCCGCCGGGTGGGCGAGCAGTTCGAGATCATCGCCGGCGAGCGGCGCTGGCGGGCGGCGCGCAAGGCCGGGCTGGCCATGGTGCCGGTGGTGGTGAAGGACATCCCCGACGACCGCCTGCTGGAGTTCGCCCTGGTGGAGAACATCCAGCGCCAGGAACTGAATCCCATCGAGGAAGCCAAGGCCTACTTCCAACTGGGCGAGCACCTGCGCCTCACCCAGGAGCAGGTGGCCGACCGGGTCGGCAAGTCCCGTCCCCAGGTGGCCAACACCCTTCGCCTGCTGCGCCTGCCCACCCGGCTCCAGGAGATGATCATGTCCGGCAAGCTGTCCACCGGCCACGGCAAGGTGCTGCTGGGGGTGGAAGAGCCGCGGACCCAGGACCAGCTGGCCGAGGAAGTGGTGGCCCGGCAGCTGAGCGTGCGCGCCCTGGAAGCCCGGGTCCTGCAGATCGGCCGGGCCCGGCAAATCAAGGTCAAGCAGCGCCACCCCCAGGCGGTCTTCCTCAAGGCCGCCGCCGAGGAGTTGACCCAGGTGTGGAGCGCCCGGGTGGAAATCAAGCCCAGGGGCAAGGGCGGCGCGCTCACCCTGCACTACGCCAGCGAGGCGGAACTGGATCGCCTGTTCGAGGGCTTGAAAAAGGGTCCGGCCGGCCGATGATGGCAGGATCCGAGAGGAAGTGAGGCACCATGTCCTGGTTCGTCAAGAAACGCCAACAAAAGATCGCCGTGGAGGAAAAGACCGTCCGGGTGCCCGAGGGGCTCTGGATCAAGTGCGACGCCTGCCGGGAACTGATCTACCGGGCCGAGCTGATCAATACCCACAACGTCTGCCCCAAGTGCGGCTACCACTTCCGGGTCGGGGTGGACGAACGGCTGGCGGCGCTCATGGACCCCGGGTTCAAGGAATTGTTCGCAGCCCTGCGCAGCACCGACCCGCTCCACTTCGTCGCGGTCAAGTCCTATGCCGAGCAGCTGGAAAAGCTCCATGCCGCCGGCCACAATCATGACGCGGTCATCGTGGTGGAAGGCACCCTGAAGAGCCATCCCGTGGTGCTGGCGGTGATGGACTGGGATTTCCTGGCCGCCAGCATGGGCTGCGTGGTGGGCGAGAAGCTGAAGCTGGGCGCCGAACGGGCGCTGGCCAGCAAGGCCTCCTACATCATCGTCAGCTGCTCCGGCGGCGCCCGCATGCAGGAAGGCACCCTTTCGCTCATGCAGATGGCCAAGGTGAGCGCCGCCCTGGCCCGGCTGGACAGCGCCGGCCTGGCCTACCTCTCCATCCTCACCGATCCCACCACCGGCGGGGTCAGCGCCAGCTTCGCCATGCTGGGCGACCTCAACATCGCCGAGCCCAAGGCGCTGATCGGCTTCGCCGGCCCCCGGGTCATCGAGCAAACCATCAAGCAGACGCTTCCGGAGGGCTTTCAGCGCTCCGAGTTCCTGCTGGAGCACGGCATGGTCGACAAGGTCGTCCCCCGGGACAAGCTGCGCGATTTCGTGGCGCTCACCCTGGACTGGATGACCCAGCCGGTGCCGGCCCATGACTGACGCCAGCCTGCCCCACCTGCACGCGCTGACCACCCGGGGCCACTGGGGCATCAAGTGCGGCCTGGAGAACCCCAGGAAGCTCCTGGAGGCCCTGGACAAGCCCCAGGACAGCTTCCCGGTGGTGCTCCTGGCCGGCACCAACGGCAAGGGCTCCACCGGCGCCTTCCTGGCCCACGCCCTGCGCGCCTGCGGCCTCCGGACCGGATGGACCAGCTCCCCGCACCTGGTCTCCCCCGCCGAACGGATCTGGGTGGACGGCGCCCCGGTGTCCGAAACCACCCTGGACCGCCTGCTGGGCGAAGCGTTCGCCGCGGAAATCCGCCTGGGCATCCAGGCCACCTATTTCGAACTGATGATCGCCGCCGCCTTCCTGGCCTTCCGGGAGGCGCGCATGGACATCGCCGTGGTGGAAGTGGGCATGGGCGGCCGCTGGGACGCCACCAACGCCTCCGAGCCGGTGCTGAGCATCCTCACCAACGTGGAAATGGACCACATGTCCTACCTGGGCAAGACCCGGGAGGAGATCGCCCGGGAGAAGCTGTGCACCGCCCGCACCGGCCGGCCCATGGTGCTGGGCCCGACCCTGGACCCCGCCTGGCTGGAGCCCCTGCTGGAGTGCCGGCCGGTGTTCCACCCGTCCCCCCGGATCCAGGCCGAGCTCCTGGCCTGGGACCACAGCCTGGTGCAGGGGCACCGGCTGCAGCTGGCCGGCAGGCACCAGCTGGACAACCTGGCCACCGCCTGGGAGGCGCTCCGGGGCCTCACCCAGCTGGGCTTCCCCGTCACGGAGGCGGCGGCCTGGGCGGGCATCGAGGCCACCACCTGGCCGGGCCGGCTGTGGGCCGTCCCCGGGCTCGCCAACGTGTTCATGGACGGCGCCCACAACCCCGACGGCGCCCGCTCCCTGGCCGCCCACGCCCGGGCCACCGGAGTCAAGCCCCACATGATGTTCAGCGCCATGGGCGACAAGGACCTCACCGGCATCAAGGCCGAACTGCGCACCATGCAGCCGGCCTCCATCACCCTGGTGCGCGGCACCAGCAACCCCCGCTATGCCACCGCCGAGGTGCTCCGGGACCTGTGGGGCGCCGACCGGGAGGTGGTGGACATGGAAACCGCCGCCCGGCGCCTCCGGGAGCCCAACCGCACGGCCCCGCTGGACGCGCCCCGGCTGGTGTGCGGCTCGCTCTACTTCATCGGCGACCTGCTCAAGGCGCTGGGCATGGGCCCCACCTTCTGAGCCCATCCCCCCCAGACGCTGGAAGGCCCCCGCATTGCTGCGGGGGCCTTCGCTTCGCCACTGTTCTGCATTGCCGGCCTTCTATGTGTTCGGGAGCCAATCGAACACCCCTGGGCAAGAATGCAAGGGGGGAGTTTGGGAACCCTCTCCACATCCAACATGCGTCCGGGGGAAACAAGGTTCCCCGAGAAAAATAAAATTAGAGGCCGTTGCTGATGAGGATGGCCGGCTCGAAGCCGAGGCCCTGGGCATCCGCCGGGCTGTTCATGCCCCACAGGGCCAGGCGGGACTTGTGCGGCGCCCAGAACTCAGGGCGGGCCTTGATGGCGTCCAGGGAGAGGTGGAGCATGAGCTGCTCGGGCAGTTCGGCCAGGGTCTCCGCGGTCAGGTCCGCGGCCTCCTCGGTTTCCCACAGCAGGCCGCAGCGGGCCTCGTGGCACACCGACCAGAGCTGGAACACCTCGCTGTGCTCGAAGCTGCTGAACAGCACCCGGTCCAGCGCCCCGGCGCCTTCCACCGCGGCCAGGGCCTGCTTCCAGCCGGGCTCGCCCTTCAGCTCCACGTTCACCAGCCGTGCGGGCAGGGCCAGCACATCCACCAGCTTGGGCACGGTCTCGCCGTTGTTCAGCAGGGGCAGCTCGGCGGATTTCAGCTTGCGCAGGATGCCCGGCTGACGGGCGGTGCGCTTCAGGTCGTCGTCGTGCAGCACGTGGCAGACCCCGTCGGTGGTGGGCTGCACGTCCAGTTCGAACCCGGCCATGCCCGCGGCCAGGGCGGCCCGGAAGGCCTCCATGGAATTTTCCAGATGAAGGGCGGAATAGCCCCGGTGACCGATCAGAATGGACATGCAAGACTCCTGTTTCCACTCAATCATGCGCCCACCGGCGGCCTTCAGACCACCTTCCCGGGGTTAAAAATCAGCGCCGGATCCAAGGCTCGCTTGATGGCCCGGATCGCATGCAGCTGGTAGGGATCGGCGAATTGAAGAAAAGCGTCCCGTTTGGCCCGGCCGATGCCGTGCTCGCCGCTGATGGCGCCGCCCAGTCCCACGCACAGCTGGAACAGGGCCATCAGCTGGCCTTCCAGCGCGGCCGGTTCGGTGGTTCCCGCCTGGAGCAGGTTCACGTGCAGGTTGCCGTCGCCCAGGTGGCCATAGGTGACCGTGGGCAGCCCCAGGCCTTCCAGCTTCTGGAAGAACTCCCGGATCCGGGTGCGGGGCACCACGATGTCCTCGCTTACCTTCCTGGGGTAGCGCTCCTTGAGGTGGGAGGAGGTCACCCGCCGCACCGCCCAGAGGGCCTCCCGCTGGCGGGCGTCGGTGGCGGACTGCAGGTGCTCCGCCATGGGCCCCAGGGCGGTCAGCAGGCCTTCCAGGAAGCCGTCCGACTGGCAGTCCCGGTCATCGAACTCCAGCAGTGCCAGGGCCTCTCCCGGGAGCCGCCGGGCCTCCTCCGGGCCGTGGGCGCGCAGCTCCTGGAGCACCGCCGGATCCCAGAACTCGAAGGCGGAGGGCAGGTAGCCGGCCGCCACCAGCTGGCCCGGCAGGTCCAGCAGGTCGTGCCAGCGATCCATGGGCAGCAGCAGGGTGAGCAGCTGGGCCGGGGCGGGCAGCAGGCGCACCGTGGCCGCCACGATGATCCCGAAGATGCCTTCGCTGCCCACCAGCAGCTGGCCCAGATTGGGGCCGGTGTTGCACTTGACGCTGGGAATGCCGAAGGTGTGCAGTTCGCCGTCGTCCATGAGCGCTTCCACGGCCAGCACCCAGGCGCGGGTCATGCCGTACTTGCAGGCGCTGGGGCCGCCGGCGTTGGTGGCCAGGGTTCCGCCGAAGGCGCACTGCTCCCAGGAGTTCGGGTCGGGGGGATAGAACAGGCCATGGGCCCGGGCGGCCTCCTTCACCTCTTTCAGCATGGCGCTGGCGGGGGCGTGCAGGCAGAGATCCGGCGCGTTCACCAGGATGGCGCCCGGGTAGTCCCGCATGTCCACCACCACGTTCCGGGGCATGGGGGTGCAGCCCCCGGCCTTGCCGGTGCCGGCGCCCCTGGGCACCAGGCCGAACCCTTCGGCCTTGGCCAGCCGCACCAGCTCCCGCAGGGCCGCCGGCCCCCTGGGCCGCACCACGGCCAGCGGCAGCTCCCCCACCACGTGGGACTCGTCCCGCCGGTAGCCCTCCAGCAGGTCGGCGGCGGTGATGACGGTGGCTTCGGGGAGGTGGTTCAGCAGGTCCATGGCACCAGTCTGGGGCAACGGCTCGGGGAAAGTCCACCCTGGACCGCCGCCGGCGCCCGG
>JARLGP010000016.1 GCA_031292735.1 Holophaga sp. | reverse complement strand
GGGAGGCTGCGGCCCGGGACTACCTGGCGCTGTACCAGTCCATGCTGGGCTGAGCGCCGGAACGATCTGCTCCGGGCTTCGCCCGGACCTGGCGTGGGGGTAACCCCATTAGCGTTCAGCCCTTGGCCTGGATCTGAAATTTTACTGTCTATTCAGACCAAATACCTCATCAAGCCAGTCCATTTCTAGCTGGTTCTTGAGGATCAGGTTGTTTGCCATGCAATCCTTCATCCCCGTTCATCACCTTTATCCCCGGCCAGTTATCGCCGGG
This sequence comes from Holophaga sp., assembly GCA_031292735.1. The sequence continues at coordinate 27,413 of JARLGP010000016.1, read as the reverse complement.
GGTGGTCGGCGCGACGGGTTCTGCTTCGGAGGCGATCTCCCGCAATATGTATCTATTGATTTAGCCGGGGATAAATGGGAAAAACGGGGATAAGAACTAGATAAAAAGCATCTTGCAACGATCTTCGGACAATCGATAGCTCGTGTGGGTCGCCCTCCTCGCCCTGGACTGGACGGGGAAGCGGGGGGGGCAAACGAAAGGGCCCGGACGCCCAAATGGCGGCTTGCCCCCACATATTATTTATTCAAGTTATATAGAGAACTTAGTACTAGTCCCGGAATAGCTCCTCCCAGATGATCCGCTCCGTGGTTTCGTCCAGGTACTCCGGAACACCTTCGCCAGTTGGTTGAACTCAGGCCAGATCGACGGCACAGAGCCAGGAGAGCCGCAGTCCAGCCGTCCACCAGGGTGAACTTCATCTCCCCTGGGCGCTCCTGGGCCTCGAATGGCCTGAGTTTCTCCAGGATGGCTTCGGCCCGGAAACGCTCTGGTCGTCGTACCGCGGCGACAACGACCGAGACCGATGTGCCGGCCGTCGTGATGCGCGCGGAACTCGAACGTGAATATGGCCTTTGACCCACTCCATCCAACCGCTCCGCACGCGGTGCGTGCTCCGCATGACCTACCTGCCAGCCATTCAGTGATTCGAATCCCCCACCGCCCTCTACGAAGAACGCCCCTTGCGGGGCGTTTCACTGGCGGAGAGTGGGGGATTCGAACCCCCGATACGGTTGCCCGTATACACGCTTTCCAGGCGTGCTCCTTAAACCACTCGGACAACTCTCCCGTAGCTGGCTGAAGTTCCCTTGGCAGGGAAGTGAAAGCCTACCACGACTCGCCCCAGGGACCAAGAACGGATCCGCGGTCCGGCCGGCGGAATGCGCGGCGAGAGGAGACTGCTACCCTGGAGGCCCCGAACGGAGCCGAACATGGAGAAGGTGAATCTCGCCGAGAAGTTCAGCCACATCACCGAGACCTGGAGCCCCAGGATCGCCGGCGCGCTCAACGGGCAGTACGTGAAGCTGGCCAAGCTCCAGGGCGAATTCGTATGGCACCTGCATGAGCAGGAGGACGAACTGTTCCTGGTGGTCCGGGGGCGGCTGGTCATGCGCTTCCGCGACCGGGACATCCACCTGGAGGAGGGCGAGTTCCTGGTGGTGCCCAGGGGTGTGGAACACCAGCCGGTGGCCGCGGAAGAGGTCCAGGTGATGCTGTTCGAGCCCATGTCCACGCTGAACACCGGCAATGTGCGCAATGAACTCACCGTGGAAAACCCCGGCCTGGCTTGATCCGGCCTTCCGGGTTTGGTCCCTGCGGGAAGTTGCGGTAGACTGCCACATCGGGTCGCAATCCAATTCGGTTTGCTCTATTGCTGCTTCTGTCCTTATGGAGTCGAGGAGTTCGTCGCTTGCTTATCCGGAAACTGAGTAGGTTCCTGTGGATCGCCAGCCTGGGAGTGGCGCTGCCGCTCTGCGCGCAGTCGAGCCCGGCGCTGCCCTCGGCTTCGGCGGCGGTCGCGGATCCGGAACCGGAGCAGGCTCCGGTCGGCCGCCTTGCATCGCTGGTGTCCAAGGCCACCGCCTACCTGGGCCGGCCGTACCGGCACGGCGGCATCACCCCCAGCGGGTTCGACTGCTCGGGCTTCGTGCACTTCGTGTTCAGCTCCATCGGCGTGGACCTGAACCGGTCCTCGGGCGCCCAGGCCAGGCAGGGCGATCCGGTGGACCTGAACCACCTGCTCCCCGGCGACCTGCTGTTCTTCAGCACGCGCGGCGTGCGCAAGGGCATCAGCCACGTGGCGATTTACATCGGCAACGGGAAATTCATCCACGCCAGCAACTGGGGCGGACCCGGGAAGCGCTGCGTGCGGTTCGGCGAACTGGCCACCCGCTACTTCTCCGAGCGCCTGGTTTCCGCCCGCCGGGTCATCGACCCGCTGGATCCCGACAGCAAGACCCCCTGATGCCTGGACTTCGCCCGGTTGGTCGGCACCCCCGGGCCGGCCGGGGCGGGTTTGACGCGGCGCCCGGGCTGGCCTAGCATGGCGATGCCTGCCCCTGGATGGGGCCACGGCTTGTGTTCAATTCCCGATTCGAGCGTTCGACCATGTCCACCCCCCCCGTCTGGAAACGAAGATCCCAAAAATGGCTGGGTCTGCTGCTCGGTTGCGGGGCGATCGCCCTGGGCGCCTCCTTCGCGGATGTGGGCACGGTCACCCCGCCGGCCATCTGGTGGTGCCATCCCCTGGCCGGCAGGCCGGGAACCCGGGTGGCGATCCTCGGCCGGGGCCTCAGCCAGGCCAGCCTGGTCACCTTCGGCGGCGTCCAGGCCCCGTTCACCCGGGTGGGCCCCATGGCCATCCGGGCCACGGTGCCGCCCGGGGCGCTCCGGGGCCCGATCTCCGTCACCACCCCGCTGGGCACCGCCTGTTCCCGGGCGGCCTTCCGCGCCCGGTTCCGCCCGGGCGAGACGGCAGGCCCAGGCTATGCCCTGGCCCCCGCGGCGCGCAGGCCGTTCCCCCTTTCAGGCCGGACGCCTCATCGGAAGGCGGCGATGCCGGTCACTTCCTGACCGACGATGAGGGTCTGCATGTCGTGGCTGCCCTCATAGGTGTAGACACTCTCCAGGTTGGCCATGTGGCGCATGATCGGGTACTCGTCCAGGATGCCGTTGGCGCCCAGGATGGTCCGGGCCCGGCGGCAGATCTCCAGGGCGGCACTGACATTGCTCAGCTTGGCCATGGACACCTGGGCCGGGGTCAGGGTTCCCCGCTCCTTGAGCCCGGCCAGCTGGAAAGCCAGCAGTTGGCCCTTGGTGAGCTCGGTGACCATCCAGGCCAGCTTCTCCTGCTGCAGCTGGAAGCCGGCGATCGGCCGGTCGAACTGGATCCGGCTCTTGGCATAGTCCAGGGCGCACTGGTAGCAGGCGTCCGCCGCGCCCAGAACGCCCCAGGCGATGCCGTAGCGGGCCTGGGTCAGGCAGGACAGCGCCGCCTTGAGGCCCAGGGCCCCGGGCAGGAGCGCGGCCGCCTCGTCCACCTCCACGTCCTCCAGCACCAGCTCCGAGGTCACCGAGGCGCGCAGGCTCCATTTGCCGTGCATTTCCGGCGCCGAGAAGCCCGGGCTGCCGCGCTCCACCAGGAACCCGCGGATGCCTTCCGGGGTGCGGGCCCACACCAGGGCCAGGTCGGCGATGCTGCCGTTGGTGATCCACATCTTGCTGCCGTTGAGGCGCCAGCGGCCGGGGCCGGAGCGTTCGGCCCGGGTGCGCATGCCGCCCGGGTTGGAGCCGAAGTCGGGCTCGGTGAGGCCGAAGCAGCCGATCCGGGCGCCGCTGGCCAGCAGCGGCAGCCAGGCGTCCTTCTGGGCCTCGCTGCCGTAGCTGAAAATGGGCCACATCACCAGGGAGCCCTGCACCGAAGCGAACGAGCGCAGGCCGGAATCGCCCCGCTCCAGCTCGTACAGCAGCAGCCCGTGGGCGGTGTGCGACAACCCGGCGCAGCCGTAGCGTTCCGGCAGGGTGGCGCCGAAAAAGCCCAGCCCGCCCATCTTCGCCACCAGTTCCCGGGGGAAGCTCTGGTCCTGGGCGTGCTGCTCGATCCCGGGCAGCACCTCCCGGTTGACGAAGTCCCGGGCCGTGGCCCGGACCATCCTCGCCTCCTCCGGAAGGAACCCCTCCAGGCCCAGGTAGTCCGTCATGTGGTTGAGGTGTGCGTAGGCTCCGCTCATCCAGACCCTCGTTTGGCAGGCCCTGATGCTATCATTCCCAAGGTTTTTCACCCAGAGAGTGACCCATGATCAACCCGATCCGACGAATCGCCATTTGCACCGGTGGAGGTGACGCCCCGGGTTTGAACGCGGTGATCCGGGCCGCCGCCATCAGCGCCATGGACCGCGGCTGGGAGACCTACGGCATCCGCGAGGGTTTCAACGGCGTCTTCTTTCCGGAGCGCTACGCGGACGGCGGCATGTTCCGCCTCACCCGGGACCGGGTACGCGGCATCACCCACCTGGGCGGCACCATCCTGGGCACCACCAACCGCGGCAACCCGCTCTGCTTCCCCCTGAAGATGCCGGACGGCACGGTGCGGGAAGTGGACCGCACCGACGAGATCCTGGAGTTCTTCGCCAAGCGGGAGCTGGACGCGCTGATCTCCATCGGCGGCGACGGCTCGCTCACCATCGCCCATGCCCTGGCCCAGAAGGGGCTGCGGGTGGTGGGGGTGCCCAAGACCATCGACAACGATCTGGACAAGACCTTCACCACCTTCGGCTTCGACACCGCCGTGGCGTTCGCCACCGAGTGCCTGGACCGGCTGCACAGCACCGCCGAAAGCCACCAGCGGGTGATGGTGGTGGAGATGATGGGCCGCTACGCCGGCTGGATCGCGCTGCACGCGGGCATCTCCGGCAGCGCCCACTCCATCCTGATCCCCGAGATCCCCTTCGACCTGGACAAGGTGGCCGCGAAGATCCGCGCCCGGGACCGCCAGGGCCGCATGTATTCCCTGGTGGTGGTGGCGGAGGGCGCCAAGCCCAAGGACGGCCAGCGCCTGGTGGTGGAGGCGGCCGAGATCGGCCACCAGGAGCGCCTGGGCGGCATGGGCGAGGCGGTGGCCAAGGAGCTGCAGGAACGCACCGGCAAGGAATCCCGGGTGGTGGTGCTGGGCCATCTGCTGCGCGGCGGCAGCCCCACCACCTTCGACCGGCTCGCGGCCCTGCGCTTCGGCGCCGCCGCGGTGCGCGCCCTGGAGGAGGGGCAAAGCGGGATCATGGTGGCCCTGGCCAACACCAGCGTGAACTACGTGCCGCTGGAGGACGTGGCCGGCCGCATGCGCTGCGTGCCACTGGACGGCGACACCCTGCAGACCGGGCGGGACCTGGGCATCTGCTTCGGCGATTGATGATCGGTGCGGCGGTTGTCCGGGCCTACTGGTGCCGGAGCCGCTGCAGCATGCGGCGGATGGTGCGTTCCGCCACGCCCATGGTGTGGTCGAAGGCCTCCCGGGCCACCCGGCCGGAGCGCTCCACCGCCACCTGGGTGCCGCCGTCCAGGGTGACCGACAGCGCGCAGGAGACCTGCTCGTCTCCGGCCAGGCCCATCCGCTTCATGCGGATCTCCAGGCCGCGGATGTGCAGGGCGAACTTGCCAAGCTTGCCGCCCACCCGCTGGTGCACGTAGCTCTGGGAGAACGGGTCCGGGGCGATGCCGAAGGACTTGATGCGCAGGGTGCTGTCGGGCCTAACCATGTTCGGATCCTCCGGGAGCGGAGCGTCTCCCTGGGCAATACCTATCAATAACCGTGCCAACTCTGAACCCGTCTGGAATCAAGGTCCGCGCCCTCGGCGGCTGGCCGGGGCTGGGCATTATGCCTGGGGCCGCAGGGAAATATTCCCTCAGGGCAGCGGGGCCGCGCCCAGGAGGGCGGGCACCGGGAAGGGCGGGAAGGGATCCCCCTGGGCCCGGGCGAGGACCGGGGCGGGGTTCTGGATCCACTGGGGCCATTGGCCGTCCAGCCCCGGGCTGAGTTCCTGGAGCTTCCCGTCCAGGGTGGCGATGCGCAGGCGGCCGGCCGGAAGGCCCAGCAGCAGTGAACGCCCGTCCGGCGCCCAGCACAGCGCCGCCACCGGTTCCGGGCCGGACAGGAGCTTCTGCCGGCTGCTGCCGTCCGGGGCGATGGTGAACAGGTCGGCCCCGCTGCTGTAGGCGATCCGGTCGCCCTTGGCGTTCCAGGCCACGAAAGCCTTGGGCGCGGAGTCGCCGGTGAGCCGCCGCACCTGGCTGCCGTCGCTGGCCATGATGAACACCTGCGGGGTGCCTTCCCGGTCGGAAATGAAGGCCAGTGCGGTGCCGTCCGGGTTCCAGGAGGGGCTCCGGTTGATGTGCCCTTCGGTGATCCGCGCCACCTGCCCGGAAGCCGGGTCCAGCACATGGATGTCCGCCAGTCCCTGGCGGTTCTCCTGGACGAAGCACAGGCGCCGGCCGTCGGTGGACCAGGCCAGGTCGGAAAGTTCCTTGCCCGCCTCGCCGGTTCGCGGGAACAGCGGCTGGAAGGGCCCCGAAGGCTTGACCTGACCCCAGATCTGGGGCGGCCCGCCCTTGTAGGTGACGAAGGCCAGCCTGCCGTCCCGGGCCACCGCCGGATGGATGGTGAGGCTGCCGAAGCTGGTGAGCTGGCGGAGGTTCCGCCCGTCCCGGTCCACCCCGAAGATCTCCTTGATGCCGGGAGCCTTGGCCCGGGCGACGACGATCCGGGAATCAGCCACCCCCGGGGTGCCGGTCACCGTGCCCACCAGGAAATCCACCATGCGGTGGGCCATCCGGTCCACCACCGCGGTCTGTCCCATGAATCGTTTCTTCAGGACCACCGCGCCGGTGGCCAGGTTGATGCATTCGCCTTCGATGATGAGCTTGCCCCGAGCCAGGGAGTGGGAGACCACCCGGAACATCAGGTCGGCCCCGCCGGGCGTCTTGCTCGGGCTCATCAGGTGGAAGGCGCCGGAATCCCGGAGATCCCGCAGCGCGGTGGCGCGGAATTCCCGGGCGTCGTCGGAATGGCCGTTGCCCGGCAGGGACAGGGAAGGGAACACCAGGGTCGGCATGGCCGGAAGCAGCGACGGCTTGGCCGCCCGGTCTTGGGCCTTGGCGCTCACCGGGGCGAGCGCAAGGGCCACGGAAAGGCTCAGGAGGGAAACGCAGCGTCCGGCCATGGCGTGCCTACTTCAGCGTGAAGTGCGCGCGGCGGTTCCTGCTCCAGCAGGATTCCACGGATTCGGTGCAGACCGGCTTCTCCTTGCCGTAGGAGGTGGTGCTCAGCCGGATCGCCGGGACGCCCAGGGCCACCAGGTAGTTCAGGGCCGCCTGGGCCCGGTGCTCGCCCAGCGCCAGGTTGTATTCCACCGTGCCGCGCTCGTCGCAGTTGCCGTCGATGAACAGGTTGGCCTGGGGGTAGGTCTTCATGAAGGAGGAGATGGCGGTCAGCACGGGCTTGTCGCTCGCCTTGATGTCCGACTTGTCGAAATCGAAATGGACATCCTGGAGGGCGGCGGCCGCGGCCTGGCGGTACTGCGCTTCGGCGGCGGCCTTGCGGGCGGCCTCGGCGGCTTCGTCCGCCTTGCGCTTCTGTTCGGCCTCGGCGCGCTGGCGGTCGGCCGAATCATCGGCCTGGGCGACCGGGGCCGGGGCGGCCTTGGGGGCTGCCGCTGGCGCGGCGGCCGGTTTCGAGCAGGCCAGTCCTCCGGCCACCAGCAGGGCGGCGGTGAGGACGAGGAGCGGGGAGGTCTTGGTGAAAGCTGACATGGCAGCGTTTCCTATGGGAGAAGGGCCGCGCCCAGGCGGGCTGGGGCCGGAAAAACGGAAGATGCTTCGTTATGGGCTCATGCAGAATGGCGGAAGTTCGGATCTAGGCCAGGCTGGGCGGCGGACGGGGCCGGCTTCCGTGCACGGTGCAGCCGGTGGGGAACGCCGGCCCGGCGTCCTGGTAGGCCTCGGCCCGTCCCGGCTTGCCGGGAGCAAGCGCCGGGGCCGGCCTGGGCAGGGCCAGATCCGCCCTGGAATGCTCGCTTCCGCCGGTCTCGTCGTCGGTGGCCTGGGCCTGGGCGATGCGCTGGGCATGGGCCGGGGGCTCCGGCTGCCGGATCTTCCAGGGGCGGGCGCCGGACTGGGCCATTCGCGCCGGTTCGGAGGGATGGCCGGTGTGGACCGGGGCATGGGCACAGAAAGCGGCAAGGCACAGCGTCAAGGCGATGAAACTCATCCAGCCTTGAGCCCATTCGGCCTTCTGGGCGATCTGGAACCGCATCAACCCGTCTCCCGCATTGCCAGCCTCATTCCAATGGTTGCCGATCCAAACATCCAGCGTAACCCTTAATCCTAGATGAAACTGACCTCAATAGCAAACCAAGCAAGAGGAATCCGGGCCTGCTCGCGCCCGGCCCCGCCACCGCGTCCGCGAGGCGTTGATCCGCGCAAGCCCCGCCCAGGCGGTGGCCGGAAGGGGGCAGGGCGGCCGGATCCGGGCCTTGGGGTCGGAAATTGACATTTTGTTTAAAAATAAATTTTCCACCCATTTAAATATATAGCAATTACTACTAATATGACGAATAAATAGAGTTGTCATGCCTTTGTTTCATTCCAAACCGGTTCCCCATGCGAGTAGATTGCTCGGTGTCATCAGGGCCGTTCCCGGTCGCCCGGAGCGGAGACATTCCACGGGAGCACGAATCATGACCGGAAACCCTTCAGCCATTGGGCATGACCACGAGACCCGGGGCCACCCGGACCTGCTCGACCACATCGGCGGCACCCCCCTGCTCCGCCTGGGGCGGATCGCCGAAGGGCTGCGTCCGGGGGTGGAGCTCCTGGCCAAGGCCGAGCACCTGAATCCCAGCGGATCGCTCAAGGACCGGCCGGCCAAGGCCATGATCCTGGCGGCGGTGGCCGACGGCCGGCTCACCCCGGAAAAGGCCATCCTGGACGCCACCAGCGGCAATGCCGGGATCGCCTACGCCATGATCGGCGCGGCCATGGGCTACCGGGTGACCCTGTGCCTGCCCGCCAACGCCAGCGCCGAGCGCAAGCGGATGCTCGGGCTCTACGGCGCCGCGATCATCGAGACCGACCCCGGCCAGGGTTCGGACGGCGCCCGGCGCCGGGCGCTGGAGCTGTGCCAGGCCGACCCCGGCCGCTATTTCCACGTGGACCAGTACAACAACGAAGCCAACTGGCGGGCCCACTTCGACACCACCGGCCCGGAGCTCTGGGCGCAGAGCGGAGGCCGGATCAGCCATTTCGTGGCCGGGGTGGGCACCTCGGGGCTGTTCATGGGCACCGTCCGCCGCCTGAAGCAGCTGAACCCGGCCCTGCGGGCAGTGGCGGTCCAGCCGGACCGCCCGGACCACGGCCTGGCCGGGCTGAAGCACATGGCCACGGCCAGCGTCCCCGGCATCTACGACCCGGACCTGGCCGACGCCCAGGTGGCGGTGAGCACGGCGGAGGGCCAGGCCATGGCGCGCCGGCTGGCCCTGGAGGAGGGGCTGCTGGTGGGACCCAGCTCGGGAGCCAGCGTTTCCGCCGCCCTGCGCCTGGCCCGGACGGTGCCGGAAGGCTCCGTGGTGGTCACGGTGCTGTTCGATTCCGGGGCCCGCTACCTGGCGGACCGCTTCTGGGAGGGGTGATCAGGGCTTCCGAACCAGCCCGCCGGCCACGGTGGCGTTGCTGGCCTCGTCGATGAGGATGAAGGCGCCGGTGGCGCGGTTGGCCCGGTACGGGTCCGCGGCCGCGGGAGCCTGCAGCCGCAGCCGCACCTCGGCGAGGTCGTTCATGGCCAGCTGGCCGGCCGGCTCGGGCTTCAGGGTGGCGATGTCCAGGCGGGAGTGGATCGCCTCCAGCCTGGCCTCGCCCAGGCGGATGCCGCGCACCCGGGACGGGCGTTGGGCCGGGAGCACGACCACCGGATCGCCCAGCTGGACGGTGCCCGATTCCACCCGCCCGCCGTACCCGCGGAAATCCGAGGGGGCGCCCGGGCGCGGCCGGCACACCCACTGCACCGGGAAGCGGAACGGCTGCTCCAGGCGGTCCTTGGCCAGGGGCGCCGCCTCCAGCAGCTCCAGCAGGGTCGGGCCGCCGTACCAGGGCATCCGCCCGCTCCGCGCCACGATGGAGTCGCCGCCCAGGGCGGAGATGGGGATGAAATCCAGGTGCCCGATCCCCAGGTCCCGGCCGAAGGCCAGGCAGTCCCGGCGGATGGCCTCGAACACCGGCTCGGACCAGCCCACCAGGTCCATCTTGTTGACGGCCAGCACCAGGTGGCGGATGCCCAGCAGGTGGGCGATGGCGGTGTGCCGGCGGGTCTGGGCGAGCACCCCCTTGCGGGCGTCCACCAGGATGATGGCCAGGTCGGCGGTGCTGGCGGCGGTGACCATGTTCCGGGTGTACTGCTCGTGGCCGGGGGCGTCGCCCAGGATGAACGTGCGGGTGGCGGTGGCGAAATAGCGGTAGGCCACGTCGATGGTGATGCCCTGCTCCCGCTCCGCCTGGAGCCCGTCGGTGAGCAGGCTGAGGTCCAGGCCGTGGGCGCCGCGCTTCAGGGAGGTGCGTTCCAGGGTGTCCAGGGCGTCGGCCAGGATGGCCTTGCTGTCGAACAGCAGCCGGCCGATGAGGGTGCTCTTGCCGTCGTCCACGCTGCCGCAGGTGATGAAGCGGAGCATGCCGGCGTCCGGATTCGGGGCCATCAGAAATATCCCTCCTTCTTCCGCTGTTCCATGGCGGCTTCCGACACCTGGTCGTCCAGCCGGGTGGCGCCCCGTTCGGTGCGGTCGGCGGCCGCGGTTTCCCGGAGGATGTCCTCCAGGCCGGCCGCCGCGGATTCCACCGGGGCGGTGCAGGGGATGTCGCCCACGGTGCGGAACCGCACCCGGAGCTGCTCCACCCGCTCCCCCGCGCGGGCCGGGGTGAGTTCGGTGACCGGCACCAGGGCCGGGCCGCGGCGCACCACGGCGCGGGTGTGCACGAAGTAGATGCTGGGCAGTTCCAGGGCCTCCCGCTGGATGTACTGCCATACGTCCAGCTCGGTCCAGTTGGAGATGGGGAACACCCGGATGTTCTCCCCGGGGAAGCAGCGGGCGTTGTAGATGTCCCACAACTCGGGCCGCTGGCTCTTGGGGTCCCACTGGCCGAACTCGTCGCGGAACTAGAAGATCCGCTCCTTGGCCCGGGCCTTCTCCTCGTCCCGGCGGGCGCCGCCGATGCAGGCGTCGAAGCCGAACTCCTGAATGGCGTCCAGCAGGGTGACGCTCTGGAGCGGGTTCCGGGACTGCTGCGGGGTGCGCAGCACCACCCGGCCGCGGCGGATGGAATCCTCCACCGTGCGCACGATGAGCCGCTCTCCCAGCTGGCGCGTCCGCCGGTCGCGGAACTCGATCACCTCCGGGAAGTTGTGGCCGGTATCGATGTGCAGCAGGGGGAACGGGAACGGCCCCGGCCGGAAGGCCTTTTCCGCCAGCCGGAGCAGGCAGGCCGAATCCTTGCCTCCGGAGAACAGCAGCACCGGGTTGCGGCACTGGCCGGCCACCTCGCGCAGGATGTGGATGCCTTCCGCTTCCAGGGCGTCCAGGTGGGTGAGGGTTCGGCTGGGCGGTGTCATGGCGGCTCCTTGGCGGGGTGCAGCCCGCACTCCTTGTGCTCGGGGCGTTCCCACCACCAGCGGCCGGCCCGCACGTCCTCGCCGGGCCGCACGGCCCGGGTGCAGAGGGCGCAGCCGATGCTGGGGTAGCCGCGGTCGTGGAGGGGGTTGTGGGGGACCTGGCGGGCCCGCAGAGTAGATCTCGATGGGCAGGCCGTAGCGGGCCCGCACGGCGGCCAGGGTGTCGTAGGTCTCCTGGTTCAGTCGGCCGGTGTCCAGGAAGAAGATCCTGGGCCTGGGTTCCCGCCGGGCGATGAGGTCCAGCAGCGCCATGTCCTCCAGGCCCAGGCTGCAGGCGAAGGCCAGGCGCGGGTGGAAGGCGTCCAGGGCGGCGTCCAGGATCGCCTCCGGCGGGGCGTCCTGGTGGCGGTGCTCCAGCTCATGGGCCAGGCGCTCGGACGGGTTCATCGCCCACCGGCGAACACCGCGCCGGCCACGCACAGGCCGAGCACCACGCCGCCCAGCAGGACCGGCGAGTCGTCCAGCCAGGGCAGCAGGATCAGGAACACCGCCACCAGCCAGGCCTGCCGCGAAAGCACGCGCGCCGCGGTGTGGATCAAAGGTTTCGTTGGGTCATGGATCGACATCATGAATTCAGACAAGCCCAACCGCCCATGGGGGCGTCGGGAAAAGGAGTTTGAAAGCCGGTCGCGCCGTTTCGGGGGAAAGCCCTGGGCTGGCGGGACGGGGGGAAGAAGGGCCCAGCCTATCGATGTCGACCAGGCAAGTCAAGGATGCCGCACCAGCATCCGGAAAGGGGCCTAGGCCACCGGCGTTGGCAGCGGCCGGCCGGCGAAATGGGCCTCCAGGTTGGCCAGCACCAGGTTGCCCATGTCCGCCCGGCACTCCGTGGTGGCGCTGCCCTGGTGCGGCTGCAGCACGACGTTGGGCATGGTCAGCAGCGCCTCGGGCACCTGCGGCTCCTTGCGGAACACGTCCAGCCCGGCCGCGCCCAGCCGGCCTTCGGCCAGGGCCGCCACCAGGGCCGGCTCGTCGACGATGCTGCCCCGGGCGATGTTCACCAGGATGCCCTGGGGGCCGAGCGCGTCCAGCACCTCGGCGTTGACGATGCCCTGGGTGGTGGGGTTGCTGGAGGCGGCGATGAACAGGATGTCCGATTGCCGGGCCAGGTCCGCCAGGCCGGCCACGAACGGGTAGGGGCACTGCTCCTGGCGCCGGTGGCCGGTGTAGGCGACGCTCATGCCGAAGCCCAGCGCCCGGCGCGCGATGGCGTGGCCGATGCTGCCCAGGCCGAGGATCCCGGCCCGCTTCCGGCTGACCCGCTGGGCCAGGGGCATGCTCTGGGTGAGCCATTTCCCGGCCCGGACGAAGCTGTCGCCCACGCAGATCCTGCGTGAGACGGCCAGCAGCAGGGCCATGGCCAGGTCGGCCACGTCGTCGCTGAGCACGTCGGGGGTGATGGTCACCCGCAGGCCCCGGCTCCGGGCGTGGTCCAGGTCCACGCCGTCGGTGCCCACGCCGCGGATGGCGATGAGTTCCAGGTCCGGCAGGGCGTCCATGATGGCGTTGCTCAGGCCGGCCGCGCCGGTGGTGACCACGGCGCGGATGCCCGGCGCAACCTTCGCCAGCAGGGCCCCGGGGTCGGCGGCCTGATCCAGGTGGTGCACCTGGTAGGCGGCCTCCAGGCCCTGGTCCAGGCCAGGCGCTTTCAAGGGTTGGGTTACGAGGATGGAGGGTCGCATGAACCTGATTGTAATGGCATTATTTCGAAAGTTCCCCCGCCACCTTGGCCGCCATCTCCACGCCGCGGGCCACCACCGAGCGCAGCCGGCCGTCCTCCAGCACCAGCAGCCCGGCCACGGTGCAGCCGGCAGGGGTGGTGACGTCGTCGCGCAGCGCGGCCGGGTGCCGTCCGGTGGCCAGCACCATCTCGGCGGCGCCCTGGGCCACCCGGGCGGACAGCTCCAGCGCCACCGAGCGCGGCAGGCCGCGCATGACCGCGCCCTCGGCCATGGCTTCCAGCACCATGTAGATGAAGGCCGGGCCGCTGCCGGACAGGCCGGTCACGGTGTCCATGTGCTTTTCCTCCAGCTCCAGCACGGCGCCCAGGCAGGTGAACAGGGAGCGGGCCAGCGCCAGGTGGCCGTCTTCGGCCCCGGGGCCCCGGGTCAGGACGGTGACGCCCCGGCCGATGGCGCAGGGGGTGTTGGGCATGGCCCGCACCACCGGGCAGCCCGGCGCCAGCGGGGCCAGGTTGGCGGTGGACAGGCCGGCGGCGATGGAGATCACCAGGGGGTGGTGGTCCAGGGCCCCGGATTCCCGCAGCTGGGCCATGAGGGCCTCGATGTCCCGGGGCTTCACGCACAGCACCAGGGTGTCGGCGGTCCGGGCCGCTTCCACGTTGAGCATGGTCGCCAGGCCCATGCCGTCATCCTTGGCATTCCCGCCCTGGGGATGGGCGCGGCGCACCCCCACCCGCAGCGTGTCCCGGGAGGCCAGGCCGCTTTTGAGCAGACCGCCGGCCAGCGCCTTGCCCATGGTGCCGAACCCCATGATGGCGATGATGGGCAGGGTGGTTTCAACTTCCATGGATAAACCTCACGTTTCGGGCACATGGGTCATCCAGCGCCTCACGCTGAATTGAACCATCGATCCCGGCCGCGATCCCGCTCTTTTTCGTCCGGAGCGTGACGGCCCGCCGGGGTTATTTCGCAACGGCTCCTAAACCACGGGCGCCGGGCCGGGTCCATTCTGGATGGCCAATGCAGACCCTTGCTACAACAACAATGTGGCGCCCATTCAGCAACGAGGTTGCTACAGTATATTTGCAAGCAATTCGGCCTTGATCATAGTTCCCCTGCCAAGGGGACATTTTTCTTCCTCGTCCCCCTATCTTCTCGACAGGTATTGAAAGCCTATGGACGCGAATCCGACTGCCACCCCAAGCACTTCCGACCAACCGCGGACCCGGCCCGGCTGGCGCCGGTGGCAGGTGCTTCTGCCCGTGTGCGTCGCGCTGGTGATCGTCGGCATTCTGTGGTCGCACTCCGCGGCGGCGGCCCGGAAGAAGCCGGTGCAGGCGGTGCGCTCGGTGCCGGTGGTGACTTCGGTGGTGCAGCAGGGTGACCTGCGGGTGACCCTGTCCGGCCTGGGCACGGTGACTCCCACCGATGTGGTCACCATCCACACCCGGGTGGACGGGCAGCTCATGATGGTGAAGTTCCGGGAAGGCCAGAAGGTGCGCAAGGGCGAGCTGCTCCTGCAGGTGGACCCCAGGCCGTACCAGGTGCAGCTGCTCCAGGCCGAGGGCCAGCTGGCCAAGGACGAGGCGGCGCTCAAGAACGCCCGCGCCGACCTGCAGCGCTACCAGTCGCTGGTCAAGGAAGGCGTCCTTCCGCAGCAGCAGCTGGACACCCAGGTTTCCACAGCGGATCAGGCCGCGGCCGCGGTGAAGAGCGACCAGGGCGGCGTGGCCAGCGCCCGGTTGAACCTGGTCTACTGCAACATCACCGCGCCGGTGTCCGGCACCGTGGGCCTGCGCCTGGTGGACCCGGGCAACATGGTGCATGCCACCGACACCACCGGGCTGGTGGTGATCACCCCGCTTTCGCCGATCAACGTCATGTTCACCATCCCCGCCGACAACATCCAGCACGTGCTGGCCAACAGCAGGAACGCCAAGGCCCTCACCGTGGAAGCCTACGACCGGGACTTCGTCAAGAAGCTGGCGGTCGGCACCCTGCTGGCGGTGGACAACCAGGTGGATTCCACCACCGGCACCGTGCGGCTCAAGGCCCAGTTCGCCAACCAGGACGAGTCCCTGTTCCCCAACCAGTTCGTCAACGCCAAGCTGCAGACCGACATCCTGCACGGCGCCCTGAGCGTGCCGGCCGCCGCCGTGCAGCGCAGCCCCCAGGGCAGCTTCGTCTACGTCGTCAAGCCCGACAGCACCGTGGAGCAGCGGGCCGTGCAGATCCTGCTCACCGAAGGCGACACCATCGCCCTGAAATCCGGGCTGACCGCCGGCGAGAAGGTGGTCATCGACGGGCTCGACAAGCTGCGCTCGGGCACCCTGGTCGCCGCCACCGAGGCCCCCGTCAAGGCCAGGCCGTGAGCGCAGGAGGCCCGTCTTGAACCCTTCAAAGCCCTTCATTCTCCGGCCCATCGCCACCTCCCTGCTGATGGCCGGGCTCATGCTGGTGGGCCTCCTGGGGTTCAAGGAGCTGCCGGTGTCGGCCCTGCCCCAGGTGGACTACCCGACCATCCAGGTGCAGACCTTCTACCCCGGCGCCAGCCCGGACGTCATGGCCACGGCCATCACCGCCCCCCTGGAACGCCAGTTCGGCCAGCTCCCGGGCCTGAACCAGATGACCTCCTCCAGTTCCGACGGCAGCTCGGTCATCACCCTGCAGTTCGTGCTGGACCTGAACATCGACGTGGCCGAGCAGCAGGTGCAGGCGGCGGTGAACGCGGCCGGCACCTACCTCCCGGCCAACCTGCCCAATCCGCCCATCTACAGCAAGACCAACCCGGCCGACGCGCCCATCCTGACCCTCGCCCTGTCCTCCGACACCCTCACCCTGCCCAAGGTGGAGGACTTCGCCGACACCCGGCTGGCCCAGAAGATCTCCCAGCTGCCCGGCGTGGGCCTGGTGAGCATCAGCGGCGGGCAGAAGCCGGCGGTGCGGGTGCAGGTGAACCCGGCCGCGCTGTCCTCCTACGGGATGACTATGGAGGACGTGCGCTCGGCGGTGAGCAACGCCAACGTGAACGAGGCCAAGGGCGACTTCGACGGCAAGCTGCAGTCGTACGCCATCGGCGCCAACGACCAGCTGCTCACCAGCCCCGAGTACAAGCCCCTGGTCATCGCCTACAAGAACGGCAATCCGGTGCTGCTGTCCGACGTGGCCACGGTCATCGACGACACCGAGAACGTCAAGCAGGCGGCCTGGATGAACCAGACCCCCGCAGTGGTGCTGAACATCCAGCGCCAGCCCGGCGCCAACATCATCGCCGTGGTGGACCGCATCAAGACCCTGCTGCCCCAGCTGAAGGCCTCCATCCCTCCGGCGGTGAAGCTGGAGATCCTCACCGACCGCACCACCACCATCCGCGCCTCGGTGGAGGACGTGGAGTTCACCCTGATCCTCACCATCATCCTGGTGGTGGCGGTGATCTTCGTGTTCCTGCGCACCATCCCGGCCACCATCATCCCCAGCGTCGCCGTGCCGCTGTCCCTGGTGGGCACCTTCGCGGTGATGTACGTGCTGGGCTACAGCCTGAACAACCTCACCCTCATGGCCCTGACCATCTCCACCGGCTTCGTGGTGGACGACGCCATCGTCATGATCGAGAACATCACCCGCTACATCGAGGAGGGGGTGGAGCCCATGGAGGCCGCCCTGCGCGGCTCCGAGCAGATCGGCTTCACCATCGTCTCCCTCACCGTTTCGCTGATCGCCGTGCTGATCCCGCTGCTGTTCATGGGCGACATCGTCGGCCGGCTGTTCCGGGAATTCGCCGTGACCCTGGCGGTCACCATCATCATGTCCGCCATCGTCTCGCTCACCCTCACCCCCATGATGTGCTCCAAGCTGCTGAAGAGCACCCACGAGCACGAGAAGGGCAGGGCCTACCAGTTCTCCGAGCGGATGTTCCAGGCGGTGATCGACTTCTACGGCCGCACGCTGACCGTGGTGCTGCGCCACCAGACCTTCACCCTGTTCGTGGCGGTGGGCACCCTGGCCCTCACCGTCATGCTCTACGTGTGGATTCCCAAGGGCTTCTTTCCGGTGCAGGACACCGGGGTGATCCTCGGCATCTCCGAAGCGCCCCAGGCGGCCTCGTTCCCGGCCGTGGCCAAGGGCCAGCAGGCGCTGGCCAGGAAGATCCTGGAGGACCCGGCGGTGGCCAGCCTCACCTCCTTCATCGGGGTGGACGGCACCAACACCACCCTCAATTCCGGCCGGATCCAGATCAACCTCAAGCCCCTGTCCGAGCGCAAGGCCAGCGCCAGCGATATCATCCGCCGGCTGGCGCCGGTGCTGGAGCAGGTGCCCAACATCAAGCTGTTCATGCAGCCGGTGCAGGACCTCACCGTGGAAGACCGGGTGAGCCGCACCCAGTACCAGTTCAGCATGGAGGACGCCGACGCCAAGGAGCTGGCCTACTGGGTGCCGCGCTTCGTGGCCCGGCTGCAGACCATCCCGTCCCTGCGCGACGTGGCCAGCGACCAGCAGAACTCCGGGCTGCAGACCCGGCTGGTGATCGACCGCACCTCGGCCTCGCGCCTGGGCATCACCCCGCAGATGCTGGACGACGCCCTGTACGACGCCTTCGGCCAGCGGCAGATCTCCACCATCTACACCGACCTCACCCAGTACCACGTGATCCTGGAAAGCCAGCCGGGCATGAGCACCGGGCCCGAGGCCCTGAACCAGGTGTTCCTGCGCTCCACCTCCGGCGGCTCCGTGCCGC
Source organism: Holophaga sp. (assembly GCA_031292735.1). The sequence goes on along the minus strand of JARLGP010000016.1, from coordinate 9,793 downwards.
TCAGCGCCATCACCCGGATCGAGACCAGCACCGCGCCCCTGGCGGTGAACCACCAGGGCCAGTTCCCGGTGGTGACCGTATCGTTCAACCTGGCCCGGGGCGCATCCATTGGCGACGCGGTGAAGGCCATCGAGCAGGCCCGGGACGAGATGCAGATCCCGCCCAGCATCGCCGCCGAGTTCCTGGGCACCGCCCAGGCCTTCCGGATGTCCCTGGTGAACACTCCGTTCCTGATCCTGGCCGCCCTGGTGACCATGTACCTGCTGCTGGGCATCCTGTACGAAAGCTACATCCACCCGGTGACCATCCTCTCCACCCTGCCTTCCGCCGGCGTGGGCGCCCTGCTGTCGCTGATGCTGTTCGGCATCGATTTCAGCGTCATCGCCCTGATCGGCATCATCCTGCTGATCGGCATCGTCAAGAAGAACGCCATTCTGATGATCGACTTCGCCATCGAGGCCGAGCGCAAGGAGGGGCTGGTTCCCACCGACGCCATCTACAAGGCCTGCCTGCTGCGGTTCCGGCCGATCATGATGACCACCATGGCGGCCCTGCTGGGCGCGGTGCCCCTGGCCCTGGGCAACGGGGTGGGCTCCGAACTGCGCCGGCCCCTGGGCATCTCCATCATCGGCGGGCTGATCTTCAGCCAGGTGCTCACCCTCTACACCACCCCCGTCATCTACCTGGCCTTCGGCCGGGTGGCCAAACGATTGTTCCCGGGCCTCAGCAAGCGCCCCACTGACCTCGAGCCGGCCGAAACCCTATGAGCATTTCGGCTCCCTTCATCCGGCGGCCCATCGCCACCACCTTGCTGACCATCGCCGTGGCCATGGCCGGGATCCTGGCGTTCAAGTTCCTGCCGGTGTCGCCCCTGCCCCAGGTGGAGTTCCCCACCATCGCCGTGGGCGCATCGCTGCCCGGAGCCAGCCCCGACACCATGGCCTCCTCGGTGGCGACCCCGCTGGAGCGCCAGTTCGGGCGGATCGCCGGGATCACCGAGATGACCTCCACCAGTTCCCTGGGGTCCACCGCCATCACCCTGCAGTTCGACCTGAACCGCAACATCGACGCCGCCGCCCGCGACGTGCAGGCGGCCATCAACGCCGCCCGCAGCCAGCTCCCCTCCAACCTGCCCGGCAATCCGTACTACCGCAAGATCAACCCGGCCGACGCGCCGATCCTGCTGTTCGCCTGCACCTCGGACACCATGAGCCGGGAGGCGATGTACGACGCCGCCTCCAGCATCCTTCAGCAGAAGCTGTCCCAGGTGAACGGCGTGGGCCAGGTGTTCGTGTGGGGCGGCGCCCTCCCCGCCGTGCGGGTGGAGGTCAACCCCTCCCAGCTGAACGCCTGGGGGGTGAGCCTGGAGGACCTGCGCACCGTCCTGCACGCCTCCAACGTGAACGTGCCCAAGGGCTCGCTCACCGACGGCACCACCACCTCGGCGCTCAACGCCAACGACCAGATCTTCAAGGCCGCCCAGTACGCCCCGCTGGTGGTCCACTACAAGTCCGGCGCCGCCCTGCGGGTGGGGGACGTGGCCGACGTCGCCAACTCCGTGGAGGACCTGCACAACTACGGCATCACCGACGGCAAGCCGTCCATCATGGTGGTGCTGTTCCGCCAGCCGGGCGCCAACATCATCGAGACCGTGGACCGGGTTCGGGCCATCAAGAGCCAGCTGGACGCCTCCGTGCCGCCCACCATGAAGTTCACCGAAGTGATGGACGCCACCCAGACCATCCGCGCCTCGGTGCGCGACGTGGAGCGCACCCTGGTGATCTCCATCCTCCTGGTGATCGGCGTGGTGTTCGTGTTCCTGCGCAACTGGCGGTCCACCCTGATCCCCAGCGTGGCCGTGCCGATCTCCCTGCTGGGCACCTTCGGGGTGATGTACCTGCTGGGCTACAGCATCGACAACCTGTCGCTGATGGCCCTCACGGTGGCCACCGGGTTCGTGGTGGACGACGCCATCGTGGTGGTGGAGAACATCAGCCGGCACATCGAGGGCGGCATGCTGCCCATGGCCGCCGCCCTGCGCGGCGCCGAGGAGATCGGCTTCACCGTGCTCTCCATCAGCATCTCGCTGTGCGCCGTGTTCATCCCGATCCTGCTCATGGGCGGCATCGTCGGCCGGCTGTTCCGGGAATTCGCGGTGACCCTGTCGGTGGCCATCCTCATGTCCATGCTGGTCTCGCTCACCGCCACCCCGATGATGTGCGCCAAGCTGCTGCGGCCCAACGCCGACGAGCACCACGGGCGGCTCTTCCAGGCCAGCGAACGCTGGTTCCAGGCCATCCTCCAGAAATACCAGTTCGCCCTGTCCTGGGTGCTGAAGCACCAGTTCCTCACCCTGATGGTGGCGGTGGGCACCGTGGTCAGCACCGTCACCCTGTTCATCGCCATCCCCAAGGGCTTCTTCCCCCAGCAGGACACCGGGCGGATGATGGGCGCCGTGCAGGCCGACCAGGACACCTCGTTCCAGGCCATGCGCGGGCGGCTCGACGCCCTTTCCGGGATCGTGCGCAGCGACCCCGACGTGGCCCACGTCATGGGCTTCGTGGGCGGCGGCGGGGTCACCAACACCGGGCGCCTGTTCCTTTCGCTCAAGCCCAACAACCAGCGCAAGGTCACCGCCGACCAGATCATCGCCCGGCTGCGCGGCAAGCTGACCCGGGTGCCCGGCGCCAGCCTTTTCCTGCAGCCGGTGCAGGACCTGCGCATCGGCGGCCGGCTGGGCAACGCCCAGTACCAGTACACCCTGCAGGGCGACGACTCCAAGGAACTGTTCCGCTGGGCGCCCCAGGTGCTGGCCAAGATGCGCACCCTGAAGCAGGTCACCGACGTCAACAGCGACCAGCAGAACCAGGGCCTCCAGGCCTCCCTGGTGGTGGACCGCACCACCGCCTCGCGCCTGGGCATTTCCGCCCAGCTGATCGACGACACCCTGTACGACGCCTTCGGCCAGCGCCAGGTGTCCACCATGTACACCTCGCTCAACCAGTACCACGTGATCATGGAAGTGGCGCCCAAGTACTGGCAGAACCCCGACTCGCTCAAGACGATCTACGTGCGTCCGTCCAGTGGGCCCATGGTGCCGCTTTCCGCCTTCGCCCACTACCAGCTGGAGAACACCACCCTTTCCGTCAACCACCAGGGCCAGCTGCCCTCGGTGACCATCACCTTCAACCTGCCCGTGGGCGTCGCCCTGGGCGACGCGGTCACGGCCATCGACAAGGCCCAGCAGCAGATCCGGCTGCCGGCCTCCATCCGCGGCAACTTCCAGGGCACCGCGCAGGCCTTCCAGGCCTCCCTGGCCAACGAGTGGGTGCTCATCCTCACGGCCATCCTGGCGGTCTACCTGGTGCTGGGCATCCTCTACGAAAGCCTGATCCACCCCATCACCATCCTGTCCACCCTGCCTTCCGCCGGGGTCGGCGCCCTGCTGGCGCTGCTGGCCTGCCGCACCGACCTCAGCGTGATCGCCATCATCGGCATCATCCTGCTCATCGGCATCGTCAAGAAGAACGCCATCCTCATGATCGACTTCGCCATCGAGGTGGAGCGGCGGGAAGGCACCACCCCCGAGCAGTCCATCTTCCAGGCCTGCCTGCTGCGCTTCCGGCCCATCACCATGACCACCATGGCCGCGCTGCTGGGCGGCCTGCCCCTGGCCATGGGCATCGGCACCGGATCCGAACTGCGCCGGCCGCTGGGCATCGCCATCGTCGGCGGGCTGCTGTTCAGCCAGATGCTCACCCTGTTCACCACCCCGGTGATCTACCTGTACTTCGACCGGCTCGGCCTGTGGTGGAACAAACGCCGGTCCCGCGTCCGCCTGGCAAAGGCCGTGAAGCCAGAAACGGCGGGCATCTGAGCCCGTCCCCCACGGGGGCAGCAGGAAAATCCTACTTTTGAGGTCGGAAATTCGTCATACTCTTCGACGGCGTTCCCTCGGAGTCTGGATGCGATTCATGGCCTTCCTGTTGCTGGTTGTCGGTGGCTACGCCGGGGCCCGGGTTCCGCCGGTGCCCGGCTGGCTGCGGCTCCATGCCGGCGGGGCCGGGCTCTGGGAGCGGCAGGCGGTGGACAGCGGCGCGGGCCGGGCCTACCTTCCGGACCCCGACGGGGTGCTGGTGCAGGACCTGGAAGGCAGGCGGGTGGGCCTGGTCTCCGGGATCCGGGGAGCGCACAGCGTCGCCCTGGCCGAGGACCTGGGGATCGGCATCTGCAGCAGCGGGCGGTCCAACAGCCTGTCGCTGTTCAACCTGCACACCCTCCAGGTGGAAAAGGAACTGCGCACCACCGGGGGCAATCCGGAGGCGGTGGTGTTCGACCCCGCCCAGCGCCGGATCTTCGCGTTCAACCAGCGCGGGCGGAACGCCACCGCCTTCGACGCCTTCGGCGGCGCCGTGGCCGGGACCATCGCCCTGGGCGGCACCCCGGGCACCGCGGTGGCCGACGGGCGCGGCTTCGTCTTCGTTAGCCTCAAGGACACCCGGGAGGTGCTGGTGCTGGACTGCTGGCGGCTGAAGGTCCTGCGGCGGGTGCCGGTGCCGGCCGTGGCCGATCCTTCCGGGCTGGCCCTGGATCCGGTGCGCGGGCGGCTGTTCGTGGCCGGCGCCAACCGGATCATGGCGATCCTGGACAGCCACAGCTGGAAGCTGCTCAACACCCTGCCCATCGGCGCCGACCCGGGCGGCACCCTGTGCGACCCGGCCACCGGCTGGGCCTATGTCTCCCACCAGGATGGCAGCATCACCGTGATCAACCCGGATGCCACCGGGCAATACCGGGTGGCCAGCATCATGGACCGCCAGGGATGCTGACCGGCGGGCGGCCAGAAACAAGGACCGGATCCCCACCGCCGGAAGCAAACACCAGTAATTAAAAATTTAAGCCATCGCTTGGCGGGTTCATCGAACCGATACTGCTGGATGCGGTCCATGGCGGCCCGGGTTCGGCCCTTTTTGGGAGTACAAGTGGCAATTTCAAAACGTTGGAGCCTTCTCAACGTCACCTTTCTGCTGGGAACCCTTGGGTTGACCCTGATCCTGGTGCCGCTGGAACTGTCCCATTCCCTGCGCCACTGGGGCGAGTGGGTGGTGTTCCTGGTCATGGTGGCCGCCATCGGCATGTCGGTGACCTGCGGGTATCACCGCCTGTTCAGCCACCGGGCCTACCGGGCGGTCTGGCCGGTGCGCCTGATCCTGCTTTGCCTGGGCGCCGCCAGCTTCGAGAATTCGGCCCTGCAGTGGGCCAGCGACCACCGCATCCACCACCAGCACGTGGACCGCAACGACGACCCCTACAACAGCCGCAAGGGCTTCTGGTACGCCCACTGGATCTGGGTCATGGAAGAGCGCACCCAGGCCATCACCGGGGTGGGTGACCTGGAGAAGGACCCCCTGGTGCGCTGGCAGCACCGGCACCATTTCCTCATCGGCGCCTGTGCGGCCACCCTGCTGCCCCTGCTGGTGGGGATCTGGACCGGCAACCTCGCCGGCAACCTGATCATCGGCCTGCTGCTGCGGATCGTGGTGACCCACCACACCACCTTCTTCATCAACAGCGCCGCCCACTTCTATGGCACCCAGCCGTACACCGACGCCAACTCCGCCCGGGACAACGCGTTCCTGGCCCCGTTCACCTACGGCGAGGGCTACCACAACTACCACCACATGTGGCAGTGGGACTACCGCAACGGGGTGAAGTGGTACCAGTGGGACCCGGCCAAATGGGCCATCAAGGCCATGGCCTGGGTGGGCCTGGCCCGGGGCCTGCGCGCCGTGCCCGGCCCCGTGATCCGGCGCGCCCGGATCCAGATGGAGGAGAAGGCCCTGCTGGCGCGCCTGGCCAAGGCGCCGCCGCTGGCCGCGGAGCGGCTGAACACCCGGGTGACCAGCGCCCGCCAGCGCCTGGACCAGGCCCTGCTGGCCCTGCAGGAGCACCGGGAGGCCTGGGACCGCCGCACGATCGAGCGCAAGGCCCACCGGCAGGAGGCCTGGGCCCAGCGCCGGGCCGAATGGAAGGCGGCCATGGCCCAGCGCCAGCAGGAGTTCCGGCTGGCCTGGAGCGAGTGGAAGGCGGCCCGCCTGGCCGTGCGCCGGATGGCGTTCGTGGCCTAGTACGGGGTTCTCTTAATCTCTTTCGTTAGGTGGGTCCAAGTACGGCCGCAACGTTCTTATCCCCTCCATCCCCGTTCATCCGGTTCATCCCCGTCGAACAAAAACCATGGGTGTTGCCCAGGCGCAGAATAACGGTGCGCCGGCATTACCATTGGCTTTTTCTCGACGGGGATGAACCGGATGGACGGGGATGGAAAACGATAAGAGAAGGCCTGCTGGCTCTTCTTCGGCGCGGTGATCTGGGTTGGGGAGGCCGGGCAGGGTGCAAGTTGTTATTTGTGTAAATCAAAAAACATTGCCGAAAAAGATGGTTTCCATTAGTATTAAAGAGTCGAGGCAATCCATGGTTCGCGTTTATTTCCTGAGTCTGCTTCTCACGGTGTGGGCCATCGCGCAGGATCCCTTCGTGCCGCTGCAGATGGATGGGAACGCGGCCGTCCTGGACCGGAGCGGGGCGCGCCAGGATTGGGCGCGGATCACCAACCAGCGCATGGAGATGAGCGGCAAGTCCCTGCGGGTGCTCGTGGAGGGCGGAGGGCTGACCGCCGTGGTCCTGGTCAGGGACGTGAAAAAGCCCAGGCATGCCAAGCCCATCCTCACCGGCAAGGGGGACTATGCGGGGTTGTTCCGGTCCGTGACGGCGCTGGGCTTCAACCGTCTGGTGGTGCGCAATCCCGACCTCGGCCTGGAGTGGGGCGCCCGGCTGGAGCGGGGCAAGGCGATTCTGGAAAATTGACGGCCAATCTGCATCCCCAAGGGAAGGCCAGGGCGCATCCGGGGGTCCAAAGGGAATGTCCGCCCAACCCTCCAGAGGAGTCCAAATTAAGATTTTTTTGATTTGAAAAGTCCGATAACGGACTAACCTTGGATCAGGGAGGCTCCCATGCCGCACCTTGACGATCGAACCGCAGCGACAGCGACTCCCTCTCCTGGCGATCTCGGGGGTGCAGGGCTTCGGGCCTTCTTCAGGATCGTCAAGATATGGAAGCTCACGGAAGAACATCAGATCCGCCTGCTGGGGCTGACCGTCCGCAGCACCCTTTTCGCGTGGAAGAGCAAGGCGGCAAACGGCCCGGTGAAACTTGGTCCCGATACCCTCGAGCGGCTTGGGAACCTGGTGGGGATATGGAAGGCCCTGGCGATCCTCTGTCCCGAGGATGAGATCGCGGATCGCTGGATCCATCTGCCCAACGACAATTACCCTTTCATGGGAGATTCGCCGCTCACTCTCATGCAGTTCTCCATGGAAGGTCTGGCTCAAGTCCGTCGCCACCTGGATGCCCGGCGGGGCGGTTGGGGATGAGTTTTCCGCACGTGGATCTGTCGGGGGCCAAGGCATGGCGGCTCATCCCGACGCGGGTGCCCTCCGCCGACCTGTTGGCACGGGTGGCCGACCCAGCGGATTACGATCTGCTCAATGCCCTGGAATCCCAGACCAACAGGCGCATCCAGGCCTTCGGCCACGCCAATGTCTATGTGGCGGCGGCCTTTGCCTACAGTCTTGGCGGCACCCCCAGTCGTTTCAACGATGGGACCTGGGGCACCATCTATGTGGGCCTGGAGGCGGAAACCGCGCTTGAAGAAGTGCGTTTCTGGCAATCCCGCTACCTCAAGGGGGATCGCGCGGCCGCGACCCGCCTCGATTTCCGGATGCTTTCAGGCACGTTGGAAGGCGAATTCCTGGACCTGCGCAGCGCCGACCTCCGGGCCGAATTCGACCGGAACAGCTATGGCGCGTCCCAGGCTTTTGCCCGGATCCATCAACCTGCCGAGCGGGGCCTGGCCTATCCAAGCCTTCGTGCCCCAGGGGGCAGCTGCGTGGTCGGATTCCGCACCGACACCGTGCGGGACCTCAAACATCACCATCAAGTGGTCATGGCTTGGGACGGGAAGGAACTGGCCTTGTAGGCCCGCGGGCGCCCGGCTGGAGCGGGGCAAGGCGATCCTGGAAAATTGACCGTGCCCAGGAACCCGTCCGGGCCTTTGGACATTCACCAAGCGGAGCCGGACCCACCATCCCCGGCCCCACAGGGAGACCGCCATGCTCAGCAGCACCATGCAGACCGCCCTCAACGCCCAGATCAACAAGGAACAGTATTCTTCGCAGCTTTATCTGGCCATGAGCGCCCATCTCGAGGCCCGCAACTACAAGGGCTTCGCCCATTGGCTGCGGGTCCAGGCCGAGGAGGAGAGCGCCCATGCCATGAAACTGCTCGATTTCGTCCTGGAACGCGGCGGCACCCTGGAGCTCAAGGCCATCGCCGCCCCGCCGGCAAGGTTCGAGGGCGTCATCCAGCTGTTCGAACTGGCCCTGAGCCATGAACAGGAGAACACCGCCTCCATCCACAGCCTGTTCGAAACCGCCCGTTCGGAAAAGGACTACGCCAGCGAGATCACCCTGCACTGGTATGTTACCGAGCAGGTGGCCGAGGAGTCCGTCATCTCCGCCATCCTGGAGCATCTGCGGGCCGTGGGCGACCAGGGCGGGGCCATCTGGTACCTGGATCACCGCATGAGCAAGCGGGTTCGGGGCGAGAAGATGAAACCCACGGCCGCCTATTGAGGTGAAGGAAGTCCGGGGAGCAGTGCCACAATGGGGTCCCGGTGGCCCCATGGAAGTGATCATCCTCCCCGACCCGCAGCAAGCCGCCCTTTTGGCGGCCCGGATCATCGCCAAGGAGCTCAGGGCCAAACCCGACCTCGTGCTGGGGCTTGCCACCGGGCGCACCATGGAGCGGGTCTATGCCGGTCTGGTGGCCTTGCACCGTGAGGAGGGCCTGGACTTCTCCCGGTGCAGCACCTTCAACCTCGACGAGTACATCGGGATCCCCGCCGAGCACCCCGCGTCCTACCGGAGCTACATGGAAGCCCACCTGTTCCGCCTGGTCAACCTGGTCGGCGCCCGCACCCATCTGCCGGACGGGATGGCCGCCGATCTGGGGGCCGAGAGCCGTGGCTACGAGGCCAGGCTGCGCGAGGCCGGCGGCATCGACCTGCAGTTGCTGGGCCTGGGCAGTGACGGCCACATCGGGTTCAACGAACCCCTGTCGGCCCTGCTGTCCCGAACCCGGGAGAAGGCCCTGACCCCCGCCACCCGGCAGCAGAACGCCCCCATGTTCGGCGGCGAGCCCGGCCAGGTCCCGGCACGTGCCATCACCATGGGCGTGGGCACCATCCTGGATTCCCGCCGGTGCCTTCTGCTGGCCACCGGAGCGGAGAAGGCGGCGATCCTGACCCGGGCGGTGGAGGGCCCGATCACCGCCATGGTCACCGCCTCGGCCCTCCAACTGCACCCCAACTGCCAGGTGGTAGTGGACGAGGCGGCAGCGGCCCGGTTGCAGGGCGTGGACTACTATCGCTGGATCTTCCGCAACGAACCGGAGTGGGCCGACTTCCGGTAGCACAGGGATCCACGCTACACTGGGCCTCGCAGGCGCAGGTCCCGTAGCTCAGTGGATAGAGCATCCGCCTCCTAAGCGGAAGGTCGCGCGTTCAAGTCGCGCCGGGACCACCAGAAAAATCAACGTAAGCGTTCAGGTCCCCCCAATCAGTTCGTCAGTTCGCTGCCGTGATTTCTGGAGCCCGGGGCGACCAGATATCTCATGAGGTGCGCCCCGGGCTCCAGAAATCCCGTCAGCGGGATGAACCGGCCCAATACGCGCCGG
>JARLGP010000103.1 GCA_031292735.1 Holophaga sp. | reverse complement strand
GGCCGCCACCCAGGCCATCACCGCGGTCTGCGGCGCCATCTTCGGCGGCTTCCCCTGCGCCCGCTACCTGTTCCTGCTCACCTTCTGCCCCGGCATGCGCGGCGGCCTGGAGCACCGGGAGAGCACCTCGCTGCTGGCCGACCCCCAGCAGATGGAGAAGGCGGAGGGCTACTGGGACCTGTTCGTGCTCATCGCCCACGAATTCTTCCACGTGTGGAACGTCAAGCGCCTGCACGACCCCGCCCTGGGGCCGTTCGACTTCCAGCGGGAGAACCCCACCCGCCTGCTCTGGTTCCACGAGGGCCTCACCAGTCTCATGCAGTACACCATCGTGCTGCGGGCCGGAGTGGCGCCCTGGTCCTGGGTGGGCAAGCGGCTGGCCGCGTCCTGGACCGACAACACCACTCGGCCCGGGCGCAGGGAGCAGAGCCTGGAGGAGGCCAGCTACGACGCCTGGATCCGCCACTACAAGCCCACCGAGTTCTCCCCCAACAGCACGGTCAGCTACTACGACAAGGGCGCCATGGTGGCCTGGATGATGGATGCGGACCTGCGCCTGGGCTCCGCCGGGGCGCACGGCCTGGACCAGCTGTTCAACGTGCTGTGGCGGCGCTTCGGGGACGGCCCGGTGACCGACCCGGATCTGCGCGCGGCATACGGGGAACTGGCCGGGAAGGATCCGGCCGCGTTCTGGGGCCGGTATATCCAGGGCCGGGCGGAACTGGACCCCGGGCCCATCGAGCAGGCCTATGGGCTCAAGTTCACCGCCAAGGCGCCCTGGGAGCTGCTGGGCAACGGCGAGGCCGACGATCCCGACGCGGTCCGGCGGGCCCGGGTCTATTCCGGCCTGGTCTTTTCCGGCGACGCGCCCAGCGTGGTGAACGTGTTCCCCGGCTCGCCCGCGGCCAAGGCCGGCCTGGGCTACGGGGCGGCGATCCTGGCGGTGAACGGGTGGCGCACGGTTACCGCCGGGGATGTCCAGCGGCGCCTGGGCGACCGCGGCCCGGGGGACCCGGTGGAGATCCTGGCGGCGGAGCGGGGCCGGGTGCGGACCTGCCTGCTCACCCTGGAAGAGCATCCGCACCGGACCATCCAGCTGGGGCCGGACCCGGCGGCCGGCGCCGGCCAGCGGGCCGCGTTCAGCGCCTGGACCGGCCAGGCCTTCCCCGCGCCCAGGAAGGTGGACCTGTCGTGAACCCGCTGGACTGGGACCTGGGCAACACCCCGCCCGGCATCGCCTGGGGCGGGCTGGACGAGGCCGGCCGGGGCGCCTGGGCCGGGCCGGTGGTGGCCGCCTGCGCCGTGCTGGACCGGGAAACCGCCGGGCGCTGGGGCCACGTGCTCCGGGCCGCCCGGGACAGCAAGCAGCTCAGCCCGGAAAAACGCGAAGCCCTGGCCGTCGAGCTCAAGATGGTGTTGCCCGCCTGGGCCGTGGCCGAGGTGGACAACCTGGGCATCGACCGGGAGAACATCCTGGGCGCCACCATGTCCGCCATGCGCCATTCGGTGGCGGCCCTGAAGCAGAGGCCGCGCATGCTCCTGGTGGACGGCGACCGGGCCCCGCGCACGGGCCTGCCGGAGCGGCTGGTGGTGGACGGCGACGCCCTGAGCTGCGCCATCGCCTGCGCCTCCATCCTGGCCAAGACCCACCGGGACGGGCTCATGCGCGAGCTGGACCGGGAAGTCCCCGGCTACGGGTTCGCCCGGCACAAGGGCTACGGCACCCAGATCCACCGGCAGGCCCTGCGCGAACTGGGCGCCTCCCCGGCGCACCGGCTGAGCTACGCCCCGGTGGCGGCCCTGGTGCGGCCCGAGGAGGAGCTGCACGGCGAGCTCCTGGCCCAGATCGAACGGTGCGGTTCGGTGGCCGAACTGCAGGCCTGGGTCGCCGCCAGCCTGCGACCCGCCTACGGCCGCTTGCGCCTGGCCTGGGTGGAGCTGCTCCGGGACCGCTATGCCGAACGGCTCGCGCTGCTGGCCAGCGGCGCGGGGGCGGGGCAGTGACGGCAACGGCGGTGGCGGTGGCGCTCATCCTGGACCGGGGCCGCTGCTTCGTCCAGCGGCGGGATCCCGCCGCGCGCAGCTTCCCCGGCCTGTGGGAATTCCCCGGCGGCAAGCTGGAGCCGGGGGAGACGCCCCGGGCCGCGCTGCTCCGGGAACTGCTGGAGGAGCTGCGCTGGCGCCCGGACCGGGCCGAACCGCTGCCGCCACAGGAGCACGCCTACCCGGATTTCGCGGTGATCCTCCACCCGTTCCGCTGCACGGGAGCCGAGCCTCCGCGCACCGGACTGGCCTGGGGCTGGTTCGCCAGGAGCCAGCTGGACCGGCTGCCCATGCCGGAAGCCAGCCGGCGTCTGCTGGGATGGATTCCATGACTTTTGCGGATCACTGGGTATATGATGAAGTTTCTTTCGCTAAAGAAGACATTGAAGGTGTTGACAGAATGAGACGCTATGGAGTTCCCGGAGAGATCATGAAGAAATTAGTCCTCGGACTTCTTTTCATTCTCGCACCCCTCCTTGCCGCCCAAGCCCCCCCCAGCCAGGAAGTGGTGCTGTCCGCCTCGGCCGGCTCCAAACTCGGCATCGCCCTGTCCCGTCCCAAGGCCGCCGGGGTGCCGGACGCCACGGTCACCAAGGAATACCAGGACGTGCTGATCCGCGACCTGGATGAAGCCGGCCCCTTCTCGGTGATCCGGAGCAACCTGCCCGGCAGCACCGATCCGGCCAGCTACAAGGCCTGGGCGGCCACCGGCACCGAGTGGCTGCTCACCACCACCATCAACCGGAGCGGCGGCGGCGACCTGGAGGTGATGATCCAGGTGGTGGACGTCATGGCCGGCCAGGCCAAGAACGCCAAGGCGGTGGTCAGCAAGCGCTACACCGGTAGGGACGGCGCCCTGCGCCGCATCGCCCACAAGATCTGCGACGACCTGATGGCTCGGCTCACCGGTGAGCAGGGGGTGGCCTCCACCCGGGTCGTGTTCGTCCGGGAGACCGGCCGGGGGGTGAAGGAGATCTACCAGGTGGACCGGGACGGGGCCAGCCCCCACCCGCTCACCTCGTACCGGAGCCTGACCATCTCCCCCACCGTGGCCGCGGACGGCCGGCTGGCCTACGTGACCTACAAGGGCGGGGCCCCGGAAATCTGGGGCCAGCGCACCGTGGGCGGGCCCCAGGTGAAGCTCTACCCCCTGTCCAGCAAGGTCGAAGGGCACTGCTTCTGCCCCTCCTGGTCGCCGGACGGCAGGCGCCTGGCCCTGGTGCAGGGCGACCGCCGGGGCAACACCGACATCGTGGTGCTGGACGTGGCCACCGGCCGGGTGCGCCGGCTTACCGACAGCAACTGCATCAATACCGACCCCAGCTGGAACCCGGCCGGCAACCAACTGGCCTTCACCTCCGACCGGGAAGGCGGCCCCCAGGTGTTCCTGATGGGCGACGACGGGTCCAATGTCCGCCGGCTGACCCGGGAAGGTACTTATAACGCCAGCCCGGCCTGGAGCCCTTCCGGCTCGATGATCGCCTATGTTTCGCGATTTGAAGGCAAATTTGACCTGTTCGTATATAAACTGGGGGAAGGAAAGTCCTACCAGATCACCACCGGCATCGCCAGTTCCGAGTCGCCTTCCTGGTCTCCCGACGAGCGGAGGATCGTATTCAGCAGCGGCAGCCGGGGCGGGATGGAACTGTATACCACCGACCTTTCGGGTAATACGCTGCGTAAACTAATCAATATTGATGGCTGTCAAAGTCCAAAGTGGACTCGCGCTCGCTGAGAAAAAAAAGGTGCCCGGATTTTCTGGAACTTGTTAATCTTATCCGCGTTGGAGGAGCCTAACATGCGATTCGTTCGAAACCTCGTTCCCCTTGCCGTGATTCTCGCTCTGGGGGTTGGAGTGGGCTGCAAGAAGCCAGCTCCCGCGCCAGCGGAGCCGGCCGCGCCCGCCGCCACGGCGCCTGCCGCCCCCGACGTGGATGCCCAGAAGCGCGCCGACGAAGATGCCGCCCGGCGCAAGGCTGAAGCCGAAGCCGAAGCTGCCCGCCAGGCCGCCGCTGCCGCTGAACTGGCCCGCACCAACAAGTTCAAGGCTGATGCCGAGGCCGCCCTCAAGGACATCAACTTCGAGTTCGACAAGTCCGACATCCGCGAAGTTGACAAGCCGAAGCTCCAGGCCATCGCCGACTTCCTCAAGGCCAATTCCGATGCCAAGATCCAGATCGCGGGCAACTGCGACGAGCGCGGCACCGTGGAGTACAACCTGGCCCTGGGCGAGCGTCGCGCCCATGCCGCCCAGAGCTACCTGACCGGGCTCGGCGTGGTCGATGCCCGGCTGACCACCATCAGCTACGGCAAGGAAAAGCCCAAGGTCCAGGGCCACGACGACGAAAGCTGGCTGATCAACCGCAACTGCCAGTTCACCCTTCAGTAGATTTCTGGTTCAAGCTAAGGTGGGGGCGGAGGAACCCGGTTCCTCCGCTCTCTGTGCTTTTTTGTTAGGAGTTGCCCATGCGTACCCGCCCCTGGATCACCGGATTGGCCTTGAGCAGTCTGGTCGTTTGTGTCGGTTGTGTTTCGGGTGATGAGCTGAAGCGCGTGGAAGACGAGGTCGGCGATCTCAAGCTGGAAGTCTTCAAGCTGCGCAGCCAGGTGGAAGAAGGCAACAAGAAGGCCGACGAGGACCGCTCGGCCAACGCCGAAGGGCGCACCCAGGACCGGCGCTTCCAGGCCGATCTGCAGGAGACCATGCGCCAGCTGCAGGACACCACCCGGGTGCTCAGCAACCGCATGGGCGACGCCGGCGTCCGCAGGTCCGCCGGCTCCGGCAGGGCCGCCGCGCCCGCCCCGGTGGCCGTGGCCGAACCCGCTCCGGTGGGCGACGAGGAGAAGGCCTTCACTGCCGCCGTGCTGGACTACAACCGGGGCAACTACGCCCTGGCCGCCGAGGGCCTTTCCCTGTTCCTCAAGGCCAACCCCCAGGCCGCCCAGCGGCCCGACGCCCTGTTCTACCTGGGCCTCTGCTTCTTCAACCAGAAACTGTACGACAAGGCCAAGCCGTCCTTCGAACAGATCCTGCGCGAGCACGCCAGCTCCTCCCAGTTCCTCCCGGCCAAGCTCAAGCGCGCCCAGTGCCTGCAGCGCATGGGCCTGAAGCCCGCCGCCATCACCGCCTTCAAGGAGATCACCAACGGCTTCCCGGGCTCCCCGGAAGCCCGCACCGCCCAGCAGGAGCTGGCGGACCTGGGCTTCTGAAGCCCCCCGAACCAACCGGGGCCGGGCGGCATCCAATGACTTGAAGCATTGGAGGGTGCCCCATGGCCGTGGCGACGGTTGCCGATGTGGACGAGCTGGTGCGGGAGGTCAAGGCGGCCCACCAGGGCTTCGCTGGATTCAGCCAGGAGCAGGTGGACCGGAACTTCCGCGCCGCGGCCCTGGCGGCGGCGGACGCCCGCATCCCCCTGGCCCGCATGGCGGTGGATGAGACCGGCATGGGGGTGCTGGAAGACAAGGTCATCAAGAACCATTTCGCCTCCGAATACATCTACAACGCCTACAAGGACGAAAAGACCTGCGGCGCGGTGGCGGTGGACGAGCTGTACGGCACCATGACCATCGCCGAGCCGGTGGGGCTGATCTGCGGCATCGTGCCCACCACCAACCCCACCTCCACCGCCATCTTCAAGGCGCTCATCAGCCTCAAGACCCGCAACGGCATCGTCTTCAGCCCGCATCCCCGGGCCCGGCGCTCCACCTGCGAGGCCGCGCGGCTGGTGCTGGAGGCCGCCGTGGCCGCCGGCGCGCCGGCCGGCATCATCGGCTGGATCGACGAGCCCACCGTGGAGCTGAGCGAGCACCTCATGCGCCATCCGGCGGTGAACCTGATCCTGGCCACCGGCGGCCCGGGTATGGTGCGCGCCGCCTATTCCTCGGGCAAGCCGGCCATCGGCGTGGGCGCCGGCAACACCCCGGCGGTCATCGACGAGACCGCCGGCATCAAGCGCGCGGTGGCCTCCATCCTCATGTCCAAGACCTTCGACAACGGCGTGGTGTGCGCCTCGGAGCAGTCGGTGATCGTGGTGGAAAGCGTCTACGACGCGGTGCGCGAGCGCTTCCGCAGCCACGGCGCGCACCTGCTCGATCCCGCCCAGTGCGCGGCGATGCGCCGGGTGCTGCTGGTGGACGGGGCGCTCAATCCGGCCATCGTCGGCCAGTCCGCCCCGACCATCGCCGCTCTGGCCGGGATCCAGGTGCCGCCGGGCACCCAGGTGCTGATCGGCGAAGTGACCTCCCTGGGCTCCGAGGAGGCCTTCGCCCACGAAAAGCTGTCCCCCACCCTCGGCCTGTACCGGGCCAAGGACTTCCTGGAGGCGGTGGCCAAGGCGGAGGCCCTGGTGGCCCTGGGCGGCATCGGCCACACCTCGGCCCTGTACACCGACCAGGACCTTCAGCGGGACCGGGTGGCCCTGTTCGGCGCGCGCATGAAGACCGCCCGCATCCTCATCAACACGCCCTCCTCCCAGGGCGGCATCGGCGACCTCTACAACTTCAACCTGGCCCCGTCGCTCACCCTGGGCTGCGGTTCCTGGGGCGGCAACTCCATTTCCGAGAACGTGGGCCCCAAGCACCTGCTCAACCACAAGACCGTCGCCAAGAGGGCAGAGAACATGCTGTGGTTCAAGCTTCCCAGGAGCATCTACTTCCGGCGCGGCTGCCTGCCCTTCGCGCTGGAGGACCTGCGCGGGCGCAAGCGCGCCGCCATCGTCACCGACCGGTTCCTGTTCAGCAACGGCCACGTGGACGCCACCGTCGGCATCCTCAAGGGCCTGGGCATGGAGGTGGAGATCTTCCACGAAGTGGAGGCCGACCCCACCCTGGCGGTGGTGCGCAAGGGCGTGGCCATGTTCCAGGCCTTCCGGCCCGACGTCATCGTGGCCCTGGGCGGCGGCTCGCCCATGGACGCCGCCAAGATCATGGGCGTGCTCTACGAGCACCCCGAGGTCCAGTTCGAGGACCTGGCCCTGCGCTTCATGGACATCCGCAAGCGCATCTACACCTTCCCGCGGATGGGCGTGAAGGCGCTGCTGGTGGCCATCCCCACCACCTCCGGCACCGGTTCCGAGGTCACCCCGTTCGCCGTGGTCACCGACGAAACCACCGGGGTGAAGTACCCCATCGCCGACTACGAGCTCACCCCCACCATGGCCATCATCGACCCCGACCTGGTGCTGGAGCTGCCGCGCAGCCTCACCGCCTTCGGCGGCATCGACGCGGTCACCCACGGCCTGGAGGCCTACGTTTCGGTGATGGCCAACGAGTATTCCGACCCCCACGCCCTGCAGGCCCTGGCCATGCTCAAGCGGCACCTGCCCGCGGCCTACCTGGAGGGAGCCGGCAACCCCAAGGCGCGCGAGCAGGTGCACAACGCCGCCAGCATCGCCGGGATCGCCTTCGCCAACGCCTTCCTGGGCGTGTGCCATTCCATGGCCCACAAGCTCGGGGCGGAATTCCACCTGGCCCACGGCCTGGCCAACGCCCTGCTGATCGCCAACGTGATCCGCTACAACGCCACCGACACCCCCACCAAGCAGACCGCGTTCAGCCAGTACGACCGGCCCCAGGCCCGCCACCGCTACGGCGAGATCGCCCAGCACCTGGGCCTTTCCGGGGGCAACACGGCGGAACGGATCCAAAGCCTGCTGGACTGGGTGGAGGAGCTCAAGCACACCCTGGCCATCCCCGCCTCCATCCGCGAGGCCGGGGTGGACGAGGGGGATTTCATGGCCAGGCTGGACCGGGTGGCCGAGGGCGCGTTCGACGACCAGTGCACCGGCAGCAACCCCAGGTACCCGCTCATCCGCGAGCTGCGCCAGATCCTGCTGGATTCCTTCCACGGCCGGCCGTACCGGGAAGCCTGAATTCCCGGCCCCGGGACCATGCCCCTTTCACCGCGATGTGGGATGATTCTAGGGATGTTCATGATCCTGGTTTCCCTCTTCCTGCTGGCGCTGTGCGTCAGCCTCGCCGCCAGCGACCGGGTCACCGGCCGGCCCTTCGCCACCCGTTCGGAGGTGGCGGCCCAGCACGGCATGGCCTGCACCAGCCAGCCCCTGGCCACCCAGGTGGCCCTGGACATCCTCAAGGCCGGGGGCTCGGCCGCGGATGCCGCCATCGCCGCCAACGCGGCCCTGGGGCTCATGGAGCCCACCGGGGCGGGCATGGGCGGCGACCTGTACGCCCTGGTGTGGGACGCTGGAACCCGGCACCTCAGCGGGCTCAACGCCAGTGGCCGGTCGCCGGGTTCGCTGACGCTGGACCACTTCCGGCGGCTGGGGCTCAGCCGGATCCCCGCCACCGGGCCCCTGCCGGTCTCGGTTCCCGGCGCGGTGGACGGCTGGTTCGAACTGCACGCCCGGTTCGGCAGGCTGCCCATGGAAACCCTGCTGGCGCCGGCCATCCGCTACGCGGAGGAAGGCTTCCCGGTATCGGAATTCATCGCCTACGCCATGGAGCGGGGCCTGGCCACCCTGGGCGGCCATCCCGGCTTCCGCGACACCTTCGCCATCGACGGCCGCGCACCCCGGGCGGGCGAGGTGTTCCGCAATCCCCGGCTGGCCCGGACCATGGCCATGGTGGCCGAAGGGGGCAGGGACGCCTTCTACCGGGGCCCCATCGCCCGCGCCATCGAGGCCTGCATGAAGGCCCAGGGCGGCTTCCTCGGCTGCGAGGACCTGGCCGCCCACGCCAGCGACTGGGTGGAGCCGGTGAGCGTGAACTACCGGGGCTACGACGTATGGGAGATCGCCGGCAACGGCCAGGGCATCGCCACCCTGCAGATGCTGAACATCCTCGAGGGCTACGACTTCTCGGCCATCCCCTTCGGCAGCGCGCGCCACGTGCATCTGGTCACCGAGGCCAAGAAGCTGGTGTTCGAGGACCGGGCCCGGTTCTACGGGGACCCCGCCTTCGTCCGGGTCCCGGTGGCCGGCCTGCTGGACAAGGGCTACGCGGCCGAGCGGCGCGCCCTCATCGATCCGCTGCGGGCTGCCGGCCGCCTGGAGGCGGGCCATCCCGCGCTTCGGGACGGCGATACCGTCTACCTCACCACCGGCGACCGGGACGGCAACCTGGTGAGCCTGATCCAGAGCAACTTCCGCGGCATGGGCAGCGGCATGATGCCCGAAGACCTGGGCTTCTGTCTCCAGGACCGGGGCGAGCTGTTCAGCCTCGAACCGGGCCGGGCCAACACCTACGCCCCGGGCCGGCGGCCCTTCCACACCCTCATTCCCGGCTTCATCAGCAAGGCGGGCGAGCCCTTCCTCAGCTTCGGGGTCATGGGCGGGGAGTTCCAGCCCCAGGGCAAGGTCCAGATCGTCATGAACATGGTCGATTACGGCATGAACGCCCAGGAGGCCGGGGATGCCCCGCGCATGGCCCACGAAGGCTCCCCGGAACCCACCGGCGAGCCCGGGAGGCTGCCGGGAACCATCCGGCTGGAAAGCGGATTCCCATACGAGACCGTGCGCGACCTGATGCACCTGGGCCACGGCGTGGGCTGGATGCTGGGCGGCTACGGCGGCTACCAGGGGATTCGCTGGGATCCCGCGCAGAAGGTCATGTTCGGGGCCAGCGAAAGCCGCAAGGACGGCCAGGCCGCGGGCTACTGAGGCGGTTTGGTGATGTCCCGGGTGATCGGCTTTTCCCGTCCGGGGCTTCCGGGCTCGGCTGGCTGAGGCCCGCCCCGGCTCAGGAGCCCAGGGCGTCCAGGGCGTCCTCCGCGGCGTCGTGCACGTGGGGGGAACCGGCCGCGGCCATGACGGAACGCAGCCAGGGCCGGTGCGCCGCAGCCGCCGGACCGCGCAGCTGGAAGACCTTGAGCACGCGCATCTGCTTGTAGGGCTCCTGGAATTCGGGGAAGGCCTGCTTCAGGGCCGGGACGGCCGGTTCGCCGATCTGGGCCAGCGCCTCCACGGCCGCGTCGGCCAGGAAGGATTCCTGGTCCTGGAGCCCATGGAGCAGCACGCTGATGGCCTCGGAATCGGCGGTGCGCATGCTGCCCAGCAGGCCGAACAGGTCACGCCCCTGGCTGCGTCCGCCCTGGGTCTCGCTGCGGCGGAGCCGCTTGAGCACGGCCGGCAGGGCGGCCCGGGCGCCGGTGCCCATATGCCTGAGCAGGCGCACTGCCTCGCTGCTCTGGACCGCGTCCGCACTGGCCAGATCCCGGATGAGCGCATCCAGGTCCGGCACCTGGCCGGGCGCCCGGATGCCGTGTTCCAGGCAGAACCCGGTCACCTCCAGCCGGTCGTCGCGGCCGACGATGAACGGGATGGTTTCGGCCAGTCGCGCGCCGCACAGCTGGGCCAGCCGGTTCCGCGCCGCCGGCGCGCCGGGATCGGCCTTCTGGCCCTGGACCGGAGGATCCACGAGCTTGTGCAGGAACGGCACCAGGACCTCCTCCAGGTCCCGGGACGGGGCGCTGCGGTTCACCGCCGCGGCGAACCAGTCCATGACCGCGCCCCGATCCGCCGGGGTCTCCGCGGCCGCGTACATGCCCGCCAGCAGTTCCAGCAGGCGCTTGCTTGGCTCGCGGACGTAGGGGGCGCTGTAGGTGCGGTAGCAGGCCATGAGCGGGCGCGGATCCCGGGCCGTGTAGCCCAGGAAATTGCTGCGGAGGGCGCTCAGCACGTCCACGAAGACGCGGGCCGGTTCCATCGGCATGGGCTGGCCGATGCGCTTCTGCCCGGCCTGGTCCAGGATGATGCCGATCCGCGCCTGCAGCCGGGCCCGTGAGGCGGCGCTGCCCTCCGGGTCGGCCAGCAGCAGGGTCGGCAGGTAGCTGGAGAAGCGCTGGGCGCCGCTGGCCACGTGCAGCGCGGCGCGCCAGGCGGGGTCGTCCAGCTGCCCCGCCCTGGCCAGGTAGTGGATGATGGCGTCAGCTCGTCCGTCCGGATCCGGCGCATCCTGCTTCTGCAGGGTCTGGACCAGGAAGGCGGTGTAGGCGGGCGGAAACTGTTTGTAGCGTCCCAGCAGGCCCATGACCTTTTCGTGGATGCTCCCGCAGGGCGGTGCGAACGGCACGGCCATGGCGGCGCGGACCAGCCGGTCGAGCTTGTCCGGGGTGCCGATGTCCTGCATGAGCGGCTGGATGGGCGCCCAGGTGGCGGCGCAGGGATCCACCGGCTCGGTGCGCCGCCGGGTGGCGGGACGGGCCTGCCGGTCCTCGAACAGGCTGGCCAGGTCCGGGGTCAGGGCCAGGGTTTCGGACAGGTTGGCCCGGACCTCCCCGGTGACCACGTCGATGAATCGCAGGTTGACCGAGACGGCGGACTCCAGGCGGGTGAAGGAGCCGGTGATCAGGTCGTCGATGGGGGCCAGCTCGCCCAGCTTGCGCGCCTCGGATTCATCGAACAGGCCGCTGGCGGACAGCGCCTGCTCCTTCAGGACCGCGTCCAGGCGGGCGCGCTCGAACACCCGGATGGGCGAATCGGCCGAAACCATCGATGAGGAGATTTTTTCCGTGAGGAAGTCGCCGAACCCCTGGTCCGCATAGCGGGACGAGGGGCTGCCACGGAGCGGGATCACCGCCAGACGGATCTTGCGGCCGCCGGCCAGCCGCCGGGCTTGGTCGCGCGCCAGGTCCAGGAAGGCGGTCAGCGAACGCTCCGGCCTGGCGGCCAGCCCCGAAGCCGGGGGCGGCGCCGCCAGGCCGGGCCGGAGGCCGGCGAGAACGGGCACGAGGATCAGGACCTGGATGAGGCGACGGTTCACGGCGGCTCCGGGGATTGAAGGTTCCATCATAAAACATTTTACCGATTGGATGGTTGGGGCGGCCTTCCAGTCCCATCCGGCTGTGGGCGGAATCAAGCACGCCGCCCGGGTCCGCGCCGCACCTGACTCCGCCAACTTATATGGTATTCAAGGCCCGAACCCGGTTTTGGGCGGGGCTCCCTGGCCGGAGGTCTTCGCTTCCACCTTGACGGCTCCCAGGGAACCGGCCAGAAACGCCGGCCAGAATGGGCCGGGAACCAGTTGGGGAGGTGGCTGGGGCGCTGAAGATCCGGTACCGGCCCCCATGGCCACCCCCACGCCGCCGCATCGGGACAACGGGCGTGGTCAGGATGAGATGGACGGCAGCCAGGCCCCGTTGGGCTCGTTGTACAAGCCCACGCTCATAAGGGTCATGGGTTGCACCACGCGCAGCCCTTCGGCCAGGCACCAACGGAACAGCCCGGCGTTCCGGGTCGGCACCAGC